>JAAUVF010000005.1 GCA_012030815.1 Nanobdellota archaeon
AACTCTAACACATTTTCTTACAGCAGAGTTTTGGTTGTTTTGCTGCAATACCTACTTTTTCTAAAACTATTCCTCTTCCTTGTGGAGCACCACCGAGAGGATCTGCTTTCTTATCAATACCGAGTTTTCTTCTCTTGTAAGTAGAGACTGCCCATCGCTGTCTCTTTCTTTTTGCGATTAAAACTCTGCCTGCGAATAAACCTAGGGGTGATTTTGTCATATTTTACATCTCCAATGTTGCTTTTTCAGGACTGTTAATCAGAACACTCGTAATATCAAAATATCGTTTAGCTAGTAATCGTGCTTTCTCAGCATTTCTGCCTTCTCTTCCTACAACAATACCTTTCTTTCTTGGGTCTACCATAACTATTGCCTGTTTAGACCCATCTACTCGTGTATTTATTTTTACTTCAGAGACTAGTTTGGAGTTTAGCAGATTTGTCAAAAATTTGGCTGGATCCTCATCAAATTCAACTAGTTCAACATTTTTCTTTACAATGTTTTGTAATGATTTGATATGTATTCCACCTTTTCCTATCGCTAATCCCATTTTACCAGTATTTACTACAAAAATTACACGATCTTGTTTTTCATCTTCTACACAATCACGAGCAGTTGCACCTGTAACATTTTGAAAGAGGGACATCATACGCATTTGATCAGTTGTAAGTTTAATGGATTGTGTCATCAGAATTCCTATTTAACTCCGAACAAAATTTGTCTCATTTAAACTTAGATTTGAGATGAAATAGTTATTCATTTTTTTCCTCAGTTTCTGTATCTTTAAGAATTGATTTAATGTTTGCATCACTTAATGAAGTAAATGAAATAGTTGAGATTCTGAATTGTAGGCCGCATAGTCTTCCTAATGCAACCGATGTTCCCTGAAAGTTAACTAGTGGTATTTTTTCTTTTTTTGCATCTGATTCAATTTTTGCAAACATCTCTTTTTTTACAGATTGAGACAGGACAATTAATTTGGAATTTTTCATAGAGCTTAATACTTGCTTAGTGCCAATTGTTAATGTATTTTCTTTATGTGCATCTTTTAGTGTCTTTTCTAGTATCTTACTCATGTGTTATCCTTATTGTCAATCGTCTTTACTGGGCTTTATAGGTTTATTGAAATTTCACATATAAAAAAGTGTAAAATTCACTTAATTATTAAATCCAAAGAGGGAGCCTAATGAAGAAAAGACCAGAGATATTTCTTCAAAAAAGCTTGAAGAATTCTTTGTTTCATGTTTTAATTTATTTTCAGTTTGAACAAATTTTTCAGACGAAGAATCTTTTGATGAAACTATATTTGATGGCATATCTGCACTTGTCTGGGCATATTCTGTAAATACTATTTTACTTTCTACAGATGATTCTTGTAAAACCAACTGAAGGTTTTTCCTTGCAGTATCATAATCTGGACTTTTTTCAAGGGCCTTATTGTAAAGAGAAACGGATTCATCATATTTTTCATATTTGCAAGTGCATTTGCTTTATTGTTAATTGCAGGAATAAAATCAGGATCAATTTTAAGTGCTTCATCATAATATGCAATAGACTCGGAAATACGTCCCATTTTTCCAAGAACAGAACCTTTACTGGTTATGATTTCAACGTTAGTTGGATCTTTACCTAAAGAGTCGTTAAAAAAACTCAAAGATTGATCAAATTTACAAAGTCGATATAATGCAGGTCCCATTCCATCAGAATAAGAAATAGTATCAACTAATCTACTATGATCACAATCTAAATTTATTTGATTTAGTAATTTTCCTAACTCAATATCTTCAACAGATAAATTATCATATTCTTTAATTTGTGATTCATAGTCTATTGAATTGATATTTTTTCAGATGTTTTAATTTCTGGTTTGATTGTCGGTGTTTTAATTTCTGGTTTGATTGTCGGTGTTTTAATTTCTGGTTTGATTATACTGTCAAGTTTTTTCGAAAAATCAAAGTTAGTTGTCTTTTCAGTTTCACCATAGTGTGCTTTTACTTGATATGTTCCATCAGTTTTAAAATTAACACCAGATTTTACAAGAAACTTTGTAGAAAATTGCAAATCAGAATTAATTTCACCAAAATAAAATCCAATTGGCGTACCAAATGGATCATGAATTCCAATCAGTACAGTTGGAGAATCAATTGTATTAACTGCACCAGTAATTGTGATAAAGTCTTGATCATAGTATTGATTCTTGTCAGATTTTATGGAAATAATCTCAGGAGTTATTGATTCTGGAATAATTATTTCAGGCTCAAAAGAATTGCCAACTATTGTAAAAATTCATTTTGAACTATTTTACCATAATTTAGTTTTACAGTGTATTGACCAGATGCATCGTAAAATGGAGAATCCAGTGAGAATACTTTGGAGAAAGTCCCATTAGAGTCAATAATTAAATTATTTGCAGATAAAATTTTTCCTTCAGGATCATAAAGACTCAATGCAATTACAGGCATCTTATAATTTGAGATATGTCCTGAAATAGACATAGAATCGCCTGTATTATATTCAGATTTATCAAATTCAAGTAAAATTGAATCTGCAAAGATTGATGGCATCATAATTGGAAATAATACAATTAACACTAGTAATCCAATTTTATATCCAAACACACGGCTAAAATCTCAATTTTGTATTTATTGATTAAGTAGAAATCATACTATTACTTAATTAACAAAAACTGATGTTGATAATGAAGGAGATAGAGGAGCTGCATTAGTCAAAGAGTTCCATGTATATGTCTCAATTGTATATTTTCCAGATTTCTGAGGAATCCATGATTGAGAGACATCTAAATTTTGATTTGTATTAATCTCTCCCTGTATCCAAGAAAGCGATACAACGAGATTATTCTCATCTTTTACCTGAAAGAGATAAACAAATTTTTGTTTAAAATTTTGTTGGTTTAGTATTTTTCCAACAATTTGTATTTGGTTGTTAGCTGAAACTGTTAAAATTTCATTACCCATACTGTCTGAAAAAATAATTGGTAAACTTTGTAATGCCAAAGATGAAGAGCCAATTACTGCAGATGTTTTTACTGCAAGATTATCAGCAATAGAGTACGGTTTTGGAAGAGTATAATCATCATATTTTGCAAAAATCGTATCGCCGGGTATAACAAAAAGTCTATTTCCACTTGAAGACAGATTTTGTGTAAAAGAGATAGTAGTAGTAAAGATGCCAGAGGTTTCAGATGTTTCAACAGCAGTAACTTCAATGCCAGATACATCAGAATTTGAAGAGATTTGAATTGGAATTTGATCTAGAGATTCTGGATTAAGATTAAGATCAGGATCTATTACACGTATTATCGCAGTACTATTAGAAAGATAATTACTTTCAGAGAATTGAATCGACCCAATATTCCATTGAATTGGAACAGATTTGGTTAATACAACTCCTTTTGCAAATTCAAATGTAATAGTCATTGCAGAGTCTCTGTCTGTTTCTAAAAATCCACTTGTCGGACCATTACCAATAGTCCTAGGCGTAGTAT
Organism: Nanobdellota archaeon; assembly: GCA_012030815.1. The sequence goes on from JAAUVF010000005.1 coordinate 3,506, forward strand.
CAAAATCGCCATCACCATCAACATCATGAGAAAATCCTGTAAGTGTTATTTCAGCAGTAAATCTTCCAGAATTAACATCAGTCTCAGTAAATTTGTATGGAGAAAGTGAATGCTCTCTTGTTGAAATTTTAATTGGATGATCATCATCACCGATTGAATCTATCAAGTACCTATCAGAATTCCAGCTTGGTGCAAGAATTGTCATTTCAACTTTATCTGTCCAAGTGTATACGGGTTTATCAGTAAAGATCGGAGCATATGGATTATCATAATCAGGAATTTGTTCAGCAAATGCAGGTAAAAAAAGAAAAAGAAAAGCTAAAGGCAACAACATGATCATAATTGAAGATAGTTTGAATTTAATATTTAAGAATGGATGATATTTTTCAGTTAAGATTCTTCATCAGGCAATGAAACTGCCAAAATATTATCACCACGTAAGAGAATCTTTCCAAGTTTCACAGTTTTGTTATCAGATATGTCTTCAGCATCATCTAGTGTGAGATTCATATGAATGTCAAAGTCAACCAGACTTCCTCTAACGGTTTTATTATTTCTTAATCGTAATAAAATTACTTTATCCTTGTTATTGTTCATTAAATTAGAAATTTCATCGCCCATCTTTATCACTATTTTTATTTAATGTCCTCATTTCTTCTTGCTTACTTGCATGTAAAGGTCTACGGTTCCGCTTCCAATTGGAATCATACTACCAACAATAACGTTTTCAGTAATACCCTTGAGCTGTTCAACTTCGCCAGCCAATGCAGCATGTGCAATAGTTGGAACTGTAATTTCAAATGCAGCTCTTGCAAGAACACTGTCCTTAGTACCAGCAATTCCATGTCTACCAATTTGTTGCATGTATCCCCTTGAGCACATTAAATCAGATACTAACATGATATACCTGTTATCTACTTCAAGACCCTGATCTTCTAGAGTGTTGTTTAGTTCATTGATCAAAGCATTTCTAGATGCTTCAATTCCTAATGTACCTGCAATTTCAAAGACATTATTTGTTCTAACATTTTTCTTATCAATTCCAGATACTTCTAATACTTTGGCTATGTTTGAACCAGTTGTTTGGATAACCCATTCATCGTCTTTTTGAACTAGTGTTACTCGTTCAATATCTGGAACACCCTTTACTGTAGTATTGAGTACTTTGTTTCTAATTGCAATAACAGTTGGAGCATCAGATTCTTCAACTAATTTTAGAGTAAGAAGTTCGCCAGTTGTTTCTATTTTGAATTTTTTGTTTGATTGTAATGCTGCTTCCACTTCACTAACAGTACATCCTCTTTCTTTGAGTCTGTTAGCACTTAGAATTAATTTGATTTGAGAAGTGTAATCAGTTTCGCTATCAGAGATTAATGCACTTACTTTGGTTTGTAAAACATTTCGTGCAATATCAATTGCTTTCTCTCGAGAGTTTTTAGATTCTTCATCTAGGTAAATATCCATAGTAGGTGTAACAGGTTTCTTTCTTGCATCAACGAGTTCAATTAATCTTGGAAGACCTAATGTTACGTTTCTTTCTGCAATTCCTGCAAAGTGGAATGTTCTTAAGGTCATCTGAGTACCAGGTTCTCCAATTGATTGTGCTGTGATAATTCCTACTGCTTGTCCAGGTTCTACTTTGGCTTTGTTGTAAAGCGTTAAACCTTTCTTACAAACAACTTCTGCACCTTCTTTACTTAATTTTGAATCAAGTAATCCTTCAGATACAAGTTCTTTTAATCTTGGATTGAATGTCTTTGTGTATTTCTTTGTTAACTCTACAATCTCTTCTTTTGTTGCTTTCTTTCCAGAATCAACAATGATTTGAGATTCAATTAATCTATTAACATTAAATGCTTCCCCATGATCACTTTTTGCGACATCTATTCCGTCTTCACCATAAAGGAATTGAATTATGTGACCGTGTGGATCTCTAACAGTTCCATCATATTCTAATCTAATATGCTCTAAAGCATTGATCAATCTACGCTGCATGTATCCACTTTGTTGTGTTCTAACTGCAGTGTCGACTAGTCCTTCTCTACCTCCCATTGCATGGAAGAAAAATTCAAGGGCAGACAAACCTTCTCTATAATTTGATTTAACAAATCCATGTGCGTCAGGATTTTTGTCATGTTCTTGATAATGAGGTAATGCACGATTATTGTAACCAGCATGTAATCGACTTCCACGTCTTGATTGTTGTCCTAAAGCACCAGCCATCTGACCAATATTAAGTGCTGAACCTCTTGCACCAGTTGTAGCCATAATTCTTCCAGCATTACTTTGATCAAGGGATTGATCTGCAGTCATACCAGCTTTGTCTCTTGCTTTTCCTAATTCATTGACAATGTATGCTTCAAGTGCTTCTTCAGGTTTCATTCCTCTAGTAAGTTTTAGAGTTCCTTTTTCATATTGAGAAGTAAGATCAGATATTACACTGTATGTTTCTTGAATGTCATCAAGAATCTGTTGTTTTTCTTTTTCAGGTACTTCAAGATCAGCATATCCATAACTAAAACCATAATGAGTAATGTACTGTTTTACCATAATGAGAATAGAATTCAAAAAGTTCTTTGCGTTTGTATTACCATAATCTTTTGCAATTCTATGCAAAACACTTTCTGGTTCTTCAGCACCAATTGATGATTTATCAATTACACCACTGAGTAATTCACCGTTTTTAATTACAACATCTTTTTGTGCACCTTTAGTTCCTTTAGACCACTTTGAAGTAATGACATAGTTGAAGTCTTTTGGTAAGAATAATGAGAATAGTTGTTTACCAGTATACATCAAACCGTCTTTTGTTTTTGTTGCAGGCTTTGGAAGTTTATCAGTATATCCACCAAGCATAGCATAATTGTAAAATTCTTGTGGAGTTAAGATAGTATCATCTTTGGTTAAAAGATAAGCGCCAGTAACAAAGTCTCTTAATGCTCCAATAATTGGACCACCATATCTTGGTGAGATTAATTGATCTTGTACTCTCATCAACAAAATTGCTTCTGCTCTTGCCTCTTCGCTTTGAGGAACGTGGAGGTTCATTTCATCACCATCAAAGTCTGCGTTGTATGGAGGACAAACAGATGGATGTAATCTGAAAGTCTTTCCTGGAAGTACTCTCACATAATGAGCCATAATAGACATTTGGTGAAGAGAAGGCTGTCGATTAAACAACACAATATCACCATTAGCAAGATGTCTCTCCACAAGATACCCGATTTCTAATGTTTCAGCTATTGTAGAACGATCCTCAACAAAATCCAATCTAATTTTAACACCATCAGGTCTTACAATATAATTAACGCCAGGGAATTTGTTTGGTCCATTAATTACAAGTGTTCTCATTCTTTCAATATTCCATTCAGTAACAATTTCAGGAATGGTTAGTTTCATTGCAACTTGTTCAGGAACTCCGACCTCTGACAAATCTAAGTTAGGATCAGGTGAAATTACAGTTCTACTTGAAAAATCTACTCTCTTTCCAGATAATGATCCTCTGAATCTTCCTTCTTTTCCTTTTAGTCTTTGAGTTAATGTTTTTAGTGGACGTCCAGAACGGTGATGTGCTTGTGGAATACCAGATACTTCATTATCAAAATATGTAGTTGTGTGATATTGTAACAAATCTACTAAATCTTGAACAATTAATGGAGGGGTTCCAGCTTCTTTACTTTCTTTTAGTCTTTGATTAACTCTGATAATGTCAACCATTTTGTGTGTTAGATCATCTTCAGAACGAATTCCAGTTTCAAGAATAATAGATGGTCTGACAGTTACTGGTGGAACAGGTAATGCTTGTAAAATAAACCATTCGGGTCTTGCAGTAACAGGATCATATGATAATAAGTTAAGATCATAATCAATTATTTGAGAAAATCTTTCTCGAATAGTAATTGGTAGTAATCTATGCTCACCAATCTCTGTTTTTTCAACAAAGATTGTAGGTTTTGTAAAGATTAGTTCGTATTGAGTTTTACCACAATGAGGACATTCTTTTGCTTTTTTTGCTTTTTCAATTATTTGTTCAGGAATACGTTTTTCTGAAATTACAGTATAGGCAGCATGTTTTTCTTTAATTTTTCTAAATTCTTCTAAATCTTCTTGCGGAACTTTTAGTCTTGCACATGAACGACATGTGGATTGCAAAAGCTTGTAAATATTATCAATAAATGCAATATGCAAAACAGGTTCTGCAAGCTCAATATGACCAAAGTGACCAGGACATCTTGCAGCAGTGTTTCCACATGTTAGACATTTTTGTCCAGGTTCAAGTGTACCAAGTCTACCATCCATAAGACCTCCTTGTACAGGCATTCCGTCTTCATCATATGTTTCAGGAGCAGTGATTTCTGCAACAGAATATTTTCTGATTTCAGTTGGAGACCAAACTGAAAATCTAATTGCGTCAATTGTCTTAATAGCTTGAATCGACATTATACCTTCTCCTTTATGAGCAATCTTGGAGCCACATTCAAACTTTGCATTTCTTGCAATAACAATTTGAATGCATATGCAACAGATACTGATGAAACTTTAGCTTTATCACCACAAACTCTGCATACATATTTTCTTTGTTTAACATCGTGATATGCAACTAGTCCACATCTTTCACAAACAAAAATATCAGATTTATCAGATTCATCAAGTAATCTATCTTTAAGAATCATTGATGCACCATATGCAATCAAACAATCTCTTTCCATTTCACCAAACCTCAAACCTCCACCTCTTGCTCTACCTTCAGTTGGTTGTTTAGTTAACATCTGGACTTGTCCACGGGCTCTTGCATGAATCTTATCTGCTACCATGTGGTGTAATTTTTGATAGTATACTACACCAATGAATACATCAACTGGAAATGATTTACCAGTTCTTCCATCATACATTGTCTCTTTTCCAGAATACTTGAATCCAGCAGCATCCATTACAGGTTTAACTTCATCCATTTTTTCTCCTACAAATGCAGAACCATCAAATTGACTACCACGTAGTGCAGCAGCTTTACCACAAATTGATTCCATAAACATTCCAACAGTCATTCTTGATGGGAATGCGTGTGGGTTGATCAAAACGTCTGGTGAAATTCCATCTGCTGTATATGGCAAGTCTTCTGCTTTTGCTAAAATTCCCAATACACCTTTTTGTCCATGTCTTGATGCAAATTTGTCACCAATTTCAGGAATTCTCATATCTCTGACTCTAATTTTGTACATCTTTCCACCTTCATTGGATTGTGTCATTACAACTGTATCAACAACACCGGTTTCAGATGGTCTAACACCAATTGAAGTATCTCTTCTGTAAGGTCCAGATGATTCAAATTCTCTATATTCTTCCATGAATCTTGGAGGGCTGGTTTTTCCAATCAAGATATCTCCACCATGTACTGGAGATTCAGATGCAACAACTCCATCTTCTTCTAATAATCGATAAGCTTTTTCTCCTTTGTAGCCACGTATGTTATCTTCAGCATTTGGAATTTTCAAATGCATCACGCATTCCACCTGGATATTGTTTTGCTTCAGCATCATAAATTCTAAAGAAGAAAGTTCTTCCAAGACCTCTGTCAACAGATGATCTACTTAGTACAATTGCATCTTCGATGTTATAACCGTCAAATGGCAATACAGCAACAACACAGTTTTGTCCAGCTGGTCTATCTTCTAATCCCAATAGTTTCATTGCTTTTGTATTAACAATTGGTGTTTGTGGATACAACATCAAATGTTGTCTTACATAGGTACTAGTATTCATCATTGGAGTTGAAAATCCTAAACTTTGTTTTGCCATTGCAGATTCGTAGGTATTTCTTGGAGATTGATTATGTTCAGGATATGGAATTATAGAAGCACCTGCACCTAGAATTGCTGGTGGGAATACTTCAAGGTGAGTATGTTTTTTGGAATCTTTTTCATCTAATGTGATATAACAATTTTCTTCTTCATTTGCATCAATCATTTCCAATACACCCATACGTAACAAATCAGTCCATGAAAGAAGTTTCTTTGAGATTTTATCCAAAAGATCTTGTGTAAGTAATGGTTTGTTTTCTTTAATTATTATCAATGGACGTAAAACACGGCCTGCATTACAATTGACGTAAAGTCTTTTTGTAGAGCCTTCAATTGCAGATTGATGAAATGATATTCCGACATGAGGATGAATTTTTGAATTTCTTCGTAGTTCTCTAAGTGATTCTGCTAGTTGTGCACCATCTTTGTAATAACCAATTAATCTACCATCAACAAATATTCTAGCTCCATCTTTTTTCACATCTTCTTTCGCATCAAAGAAGTGGATTGTTCCAAGATCATAGAGTTTTTCAACAATTTCTTCAGAAGGAACATTTACAGAAATAATTCCAGAAAGTGCCAAGTTCTTTACTAATCCACAGTTAGAACCTTCAGGGGTTTCACTTGGACATATTCTTCCAAAGTGTGTAGCATGCAGATCTCTTGCCTCAAAGTTTGGTTGTGTTCTACTAAGTGGGGATTGTATTCTTCTAAGATGACTGATAGTTGAGAGATAGTTTGTTCTGTCAAGTAATTGAGTTACACCAACACGACCTCTGCCCCAATTTCCTGTGGCAATTGCGTTGTTTAATTTATCAGTGATAATCCCAGGACGAATTGCTGCAGCGACTGCATTGATACCTCTTTTTTGACCAGATCTTTCTAATTGGTATTTCATATCTCGAACCAAATTTCTAAAGGCTGTTCTAAATAGATCAGCTAACATTTGTCCTGCAAATTTGATTACTTTATTTCCATAATGATCTTTGTCATCAGGTGTGATCCAACCAAGTTTAAGCTCTAATAATTTACATGCAGCTTCACCTAGAAACTGAGCCTTTTCTTTTCTATTTTCAGGATGTTTACCTAAGTGTGGCAATAATCCCCAATCTAAAAGAGTCTCTGCACGTTTAATTTGGAATTCTTCTAACATTCCAGGAGCTATTCTTTTACTGATGTAAACAATTGCATCTTTTGCAGTTGGAACATCACCTGCTTTTTCAAATGAACCTTCCAATTCATTTTGAATTTCATCTACAAGTGAAACTGCAGCTGCAATCTCTCTATCAGATTCTAATCCAAGCGCTCTTGTTAAAGTAACAACTGGAATATCAACAGGAGAGCCAGGAATTCTTGCTACAATCAAACCATCATTTTTCATAACTAATTCTAGTTTTGCACGATAACCAACAATTGAAGAATAAACTTTAGCTTTGAATACAGTATTTCCACCAACACTTTCTCTATCAACAATTATTTTGTTATATGAAAGATCTTCTAATCCTACAATAACTCTCTCAGAGCCATTGATGATAAAATAACCACCAGGATCATTTGGATCTTCACCATGTTCAACAAGTTTCTGTGTTGAGAAATTATGTAAAATACAAGCGTTTGATTTTGCCATCACAGGTACATCACCAATATGAACAAATCTAGATTCTAAGATTTTACCATCTTCTACAACACTTGCTTCCATCATCACAGGTGCAGAGTAAGAAACATTTCTGAGTCTAGCTTCTGCTGGAGTAATGTGAGTAATAGAACCATCAAGTTCCATCATTCTTGGTTGTTGCAGTTTGACTTTACCTAATTGAATTTTATAAGGATATTCTGCATTTTCAATTTCAATTTGTCCGACTTCATTGATAATACTTTGTAGTCCTCTTTCTAGAAATTCATCAAAAGAATTAAGATGTTGACGAGCAATACCTTCACGTTTCAATATATCTTGAATTATTGGCCAACGCTTAACTGAGGGATCTGCCATTTTAAACTTCCACCACGTATCTGTAGTAAAGGCTCTCACCGGCAGTTGGACTTTTTCTTGTGATTTTTATCATATCACCGGGTTTAACACCAAGTCCCAATATTGCAGGATCATTTACAAAAATTAATGGTAATTCAGTTGGTTTACAATTATATTTTCTTAAGACATCTTCAGCTTCTTGTTTTGAGATAATTTCGTGTTTTGGTACGTAAATGTGATCTGGGACTAATACTTGATTTTTCTTAGTTGCCATTTACAAAACCTCCATGACGAACATTAAATGTAATAGCAAACAATACACACAAACTGAAAAAAAGTCACGCTCAGGTTAATATATATCTAATCTGAAATTCGGCAAAAAGCAGTGTTTTTTCTTTTTAGTCAATAATATTTTTCACAACCTTAAATAGGATAAATTCGAGCGTAAAATTGATGAATACTCATCTATCGGTGTTAGCCTTATCTGCAATTATTATTGCAAGTATTGGAATAGCACCAGCATTTGGACAATAGTAAATCCAATCTCTGTTACTACAGACAAGACATCATACGACGATGGTGATATAGTCTTAGTAACTGGAGAAGTAAGAGAACTTCTTTCAGGAACTCCTATTAGTCTCATAGTAACAGCACCAAATGGAAATCGAGTAATACTTGATCAGTTGGATGTCGGTCTAGATAAAAAATACAGTACTGAATTTACTGTAGGCGGACCACTAATGAGAGCAGGTGGAGATTACACAATTGAAGTAACTTATGGAAGCCAAACTCGAACAGCTGAAACCACATTCATGTTTGCAGGTTCAAGCGATGCCGGACCAAAAGAAACCAAGATGGCAGTTGCAGGAACTGAATTCATGGTCAGTTACAAGATAACTGGTGGTAAATTAATCAGTATCACTCCAGATGTAGAAGCAAACTCTCTGATAATTGCAATTACTGCAAGTCAGGACGGTTCACTTGTCATTACATTGCCTAGAGCTTTGATTGATGCAAAGATGGGTGATCAAGATGATACATTCTTTGTCTTAGTAGACGGAGAAGAAGTAGACTTTGAGGAAACAACGACTTCTACAGATAGAACACTGACAATTCTATTCCCAGCAGGTGCTGAGGAAATCGAGATAATTGGTACTACAGTAGTCCCAGAATTTGGTACAATCGCAGTGATGATCCTAGCAGTAGCAATTATATCAATAATTGCAGTATCTGCAAAGTCAAAACTAAGCATTATGCCAAGATACTAAATTCATCTTTTTTCTCTTTTTAAGAACTTGTGATCGACCTTACAAATTATGCAGAATCATTTTTAAAAATGTATATAAATACCGAGCAACCGTTTTCAATTTAGAATGAATTTTAAAAGTTCAACAACATCAATGACAGTAGCCTTAATGGTTTTGTCAGTAATTTCAATAACTTCAATTCAACAAGATGCTTTTGCTCAAACCACAGGAATGTCAATTTCAGCTATAGCTTCAGAGGGTTCTGACACCATATCAATTATTGGACATACAAAATCAAAGATTACTGACGTTACATTAACGGTAATGTCCCCTAGTCTAAATGTCGTCAGTATTGGTCAATTAACACCTGATGCAAACGGTGATTTTGCTACAGAATTTAAAGTTCCAATGTGGAAAGAAAATGGATTTTATACAATCAAAGCTGAACAAAGTCCACATGGAAGTGCGATGTATAAAATGTCACTTCGTGTAGAAGTAGTCAATGGTAGAGCCTCAGAAACAAATGTTAATCAATCTACTTTAGAAAAAGGATTTGTCGAACCAGCACCAACAGTACGAAAAACACTGGTAATTAAAGAAGCAAATTCAATGGCAGGATCAAACACTATCAATATTAGCGGAACAACAAGTAGCGCTACCACCATAACATTAAAGGTAATAGCACCAAATGGAAATGTTGTAGTAGTTGATCAATTTGCACCTAGTCTAAATGCAAACGGCCACTTTACTAAAGAAATCACAACTGGAGGTGCATTATGGAAACAAGATGGCAATTATACTATCGTAGCTCAACAAGGCAATGACAAATCTTCAATTGAAGTCGGAATAAAAGACGGCGTTGTAATTCCAGAATTCGGTACAATAGCAGTGATGATCCTAGCAGTAGCAATTATATCAATAATTGCAGTATCTGCAAAGTCAAAACTAAGCATTATGCCAAGATACTAAATATACAACTTTTTCATTTTTAAATATACATAAATAGAGACGGGTTCATTTTTTAGATAAGATGAACAACCGTACGTCGTTCG
>JAAUVF010000108.1 GCA_012030815.1 Nanobdellota archaeon
ATCAAAAATCATCAAAATGTATGAGATTTTGCCAGAAGGCATTGAAAAAAATTAAAAAAAATTGAAGAGTTTGGATTTCAAAACAGTGAAGAGGAAAAGAGTCCAAAAAAAGAAGCCTTGGAGATAATTAACGAGTTAATGGAAATGGTTAATGGAGAATCAGAACTGAATAATAAAAAGAAAGACATAATTTTAAAACTGGATAAAATAAAAGAAAAATTAAATCTAGTTTGATTTTATCTTGTCATGAATTTGAGCAAGAATTAATTCTGCCTTGTCTTTATTTTCATATGTATCACTAGTTTCATCCATAATGGAATCAATTTCATAACTTTTATCAACCAAGATATTTGCAACGTGATCATCTAGTGTACCCTTTCCAATAAGATAGTATGCAAAGACAGTATTTTTTTGTCCTATTCTATGCAATCTGTCTTCGGCTTGTCTGTGTATTGCAGGACTCCAATCAAGTTCTGCAAAAATTACATATTTTGCTCTAGTCAAATTAATTCCTACGTTTCCAGCTCGAATTCCAGCTATCATTAGTTTTGATTCACCTTTTTGGAATTTGTCAATTTGTTCTTGACGATGTTTATCAGATTGTCCACCAATAATGGTAACAGGAGAAAATTCTTCAAGACTGGTGTGTAATAATTTATGAATTACTTTGTGATGACAAAATACCACTACACTTTCCTCTATCTCCATAATGTTTTTCACAAAATTAATCACATGGGGCACTTTGGCAATACCGGCAATCTGCCTCTCACTTTGAATTGCTCTTTGATATGATGCAGATTTATCAAATGCAGATTCAGCGTCTTTTTGTTCTTCTTCTAGTTTATTCCAGATTTTTCCAAGCTCATCAAGATAATAGTCAGTATCAGCATCAATGACTTCTTTGTAACGGACTTTATCTTTAGTTCCTTAAGGACATCAGACTTTTTTCGTCTGAGCATGACGTGTTTTGTAATTCATTTCTTAGTGATGCACGTTTATTTTCTAGCACTATTGCTTTGCCTTTCTCATTAACATAACAAAAGTATTCACAAAATTCTTTGAAACTACCTAGCAATCCAGGTCTTAAAATATCAACAATAGGCCAGATTTCAGAACCACGATTGTAAATTGGAGTTCCAGACAAACCAATCCTATATGAAAGAGATGGAAGTGCGGCTAGTTTTTTAACAGCTTTGTATTTTTGAGTAGTCTTTGATCTTAGATTATGAACCTCGTCACAGACAATTGTTTTGATATTAAGTTTTGATAAATCAGAAAGACGTTTGTAAAGTAGTTCATAGTTAATTATGTAAAAATCAGTTACAGGTAACTCTTTGGATTTCCCAGTTCTAATAATAGTGGATGTTGGAGATTCAGATTCAATGATTCTTCCATTTCTACTTTTTTTCTTCAAAAATTTTGAAATTTCTCTTTCCCAGTTATTTAGAGTGACTAGTGGTGCAACAACTAATACCGGAAAAGTTTGTTTTTCGGTTGCAACGTAGGATAAAGTTTGGACAGTTTTCCCAAGACCCATTTCATCGGCAAGCAATGCGTTACCTGATGACTTTAACAAAAAATCCAACCCTTCTTTTTGAAAGTTGAGTAATTTTCCACGGAATTGGTCTCCTGTTTTTGCACGATTCAGATTGTACTTTACGGGCGGGTTGATTGGTTTTGGAGTATACGTTTTTACAATTTTTCTCTGCCATGCAGATTTGGATAGAATTTCAAGTGGATATCTATCCATGATTAATTTGATCTGCTTTACGCTTTCAATACTATCGGGGATAATTACCTCATCAGTGTTTTCTCCATACCACGCTTCAGGCACAAGTCTAGAAATCATGCTTACTGCACGCTGACCGGTAATCTTCCAACTCCAAATTTTGGAATATTTGTCTAAAACATACTCTAATGTTCCAAAGTTTTCCATCGATGTCGCCATAATTTGTCGATAGAATGTTTTATTGCCTTATGAATCTTGATGTTTCTTACGATCAGATATTAGATCCTCAAAAATCGGCAATAGTTAAAATACGATAAAAACGGTATATCTTGGCACAAAAAAATTGAACCGTTTTAAGTGATGTTCAGACTAGTGTGGCTTGTCTACAGGATGAGGTTTTGTGTTTTCATCATGGCAGTCGCAAGTGCAAAGATGGGTTTTATGATTACTAATACAATCAATACACTCATAGTGTTTTCGTGTTTCACAAGGTGCACAAATCATAATAGCAGTAAAATGAAGATGAATTTGTATTTTTTCTATTTTGTTTAATGTCAGTATTCTATTTCGCTTCGCTGAAGCAGTTTATGCGTCAAATCAACATATCCTTGGGGATCAAGCTCCTTAGTAAATCCCTTATCGATGTTAATGAGATAGATTGAATGCAGATGGGCATTTAAAATATCAGCATATTGAATTGGGGGATTTTTGTAGTACCGATCACATAGGTCTTTGACTTTTTTTACATCTGATTCGTTTCTTGCGTTTGGAGGAATTAAGAAGATCTTAGGTATTGGGATTAGCCCAATCACAGGGGTTGCAAGCGAAAATTTAGAACAGTGTTTACTGTATCGAGCAATTTTACTCATGATTCGAGCGGTAAAATAGTCAATTGTATCCATAGCATGATCAGGTGGAGTAAAACCTGTTTCAATTTCAATAATTGTATTCCCATCACTTTTTGCAAAAATATCACACACCAAAATATCTGAAACCTGTTTTTCTACTTCAACTGAATAGCCTCTGGCAATAAGGGTTGAAGCACAAATGAGTTCTAAAACAGAGTGATTGATCTTTACAAGGTTTTTTTGATACATTTCTATTAATTGTTGACGAACATAATTGAGTTTAGGAACATCAGGGTCTTTCAGATTTTTTGATAGTTTATCAGTTACTTCATAAACATCATTGCGGAATTTTTCTAAATCCATGTATTCATACTAGATTTAATGTCGTGGTTTAAGAACTTGACAGTGTTTTAGAATCTGACTAGTCTATTTGAAAAAGACTTTCCTACAATCAGTATCGAAGTAATTGAAGCAACTAGTATCAACAATGCAATAGAACCAAATTCAGGAATTATATGAGTTCCAACAATTTCAAATGTTGCCTTGTTGCCTATAGGATAATCTAGTTTTATTTGTCTAGAGTCTGAATCACTTTCTAATTCTTGATATTCTATCATCTTGCCATTAGCCATTATTACAAATGCAGAGTCATCACCAGAAGAAGATTTTGAATCTAAAATGTATCTTGGAATATCAAGTGTGATTGTTCCAATGTTTTGTCCTTTGATATCAAGTGTGATTGTTTTAACATCTGAATTTAATTTTCCTGCAGTAGTGCTTACAAGACCATCAGATATAGTGTAAGGAATACAATAAATTCTACCATTGTTTGCCAGAGTAGAAATTGTATCAGAGGCACATTTGACAAAGTTTCCAGTAAGGGATGGAACAATATTGAAATTTGTTTTAAATTGTCTAGTTTCAGCACCACTTTGAACTTTTAATATGTATTCACCATCTTTGGACCACAAAGGACCAGAGGTGTTTAATTTAAAGGAGAAATTACCATCAGTGTCTGGAGATATTTGTTGAATCGTTACGATATTTCCAATAGGATTAGTTACAACAGCCAAAATTGGGGCAACAGTATTTTGCGGTTTTAGATAACCAGTTACTGTAATAGTTGAAGAGTGATCATAAGTACGTGAATCAGTCCATACAGTCAATGGGAAAATTTCTTTGTAAAGATCAATTTCATAGGATGGGATTTGAACACAGTTAACACATTTGATTTCTTTTTCTGCAAAAGACACACCTCCAAATGATAACGTTACAGCAAGAGATAAGATCAAGACAGATAAAATTGCAATGTTCACGTCATATCGGCCAAGATCATAATATTTATAGATTTTTAATAATAGGTTCATTTTTCAGATTAAAATGTCAAATACGGATTAAAAATCAACGATATCATAAGAGTTGTTTTGCATGCCAGAGAAGATAGTAAATATCACAGTTTCAGGCACAGATACTAGCCTGATTTTTGATATGAATCTCTGAATTTTTTCATGTGATCATTCCATGAGGTCATAATCAAAAGACGTGTTTCCAAGTAATTTTCAAGACTTGTTTTGGATGTATTAATATGCATCAGATACATCTTTGTGAATTCATTTGTATAATCTTCAAATATTTTTAGTAACTCTTTGTTAGTTTTATTAAAATAATTTCCCTCAAATGTTCGCATCACGTGAAACATTTGTTCAACGTAATTGCTGTATTCTCTTTGCCCGTCTGAAAAATTTTTGATGTATAATGGTAAAAATGACTCACGATTAACAATAAAC
>JAAUVF010000109.1 GCA_012030815.1 Nanobdellota archaeon
AATATTTGAGATGGGAAGCACCAGACTGGATTGTATATCCCGGCGGGGCACTTGGAAACACATCTAGTTGTGGAAAAGCGCTAATGGAATTATATGAATGGGGATGGATAAAAAAAATTCCACGAATTGCAGTTATCAATTCTGAAGGTGCAAGTACTTTATCGGATTTGTATAACGGAAAATTTGAAGATGAAGAACTGCGATGGAATAAAGGCAATACAAACATAGAATTAATTTCAAAATATTATGATCATCAAGATAAAAATGGAATAAGACCAAAAACCAAAGCTACTGCGATTCAAATTGGAAGACCAGCAAATATTCTAAAAGGATTACGAGCTTTAGAATTTACAAATGGCGTAGTAACTACTGTTTCTGATGCAGAAATGCTTGATGGGATGGCAGTAGTAGGTTTGAACGGATTTGATTGTGAAATGGCATCAGGAGCATCTGTTGTTGGAATTAAAAAATTGATTTCCGAAGAAATCATAAAAAAAGATGATGTAGTAGTTGGAATTCTAACAGGTAGGCAAAAAGATGCTATGCTTCCAGTAGAATACCATAATAATCCTAAAAACATATTTGCTATTCCTCCAAAAAACTAGTCTCCGTTAATCAAGATATTTTATGAAAAAGGAATTTCAGGCGTTAATCCTTAAAATAGGGATGTTTACAAAAGATATCAACCAAGAGATGGTGCATAAATAATAAAATGAAGAACAATGGTTGTTCTAACAACTTTTTGTGGAGAATGAAATGGTAGAACTTTGGGTTGAACTAGCAGCGTTAGCTGCATTAATCGGCTTATCTGGCTTTTTTAGCGGTCTTGAAGTGGCTCTGGTTGGAACTAGGAATTCAACTGTCAATCAACTGCTAAAACAGAAAGTAAAAGGTGCTAATGCTCTCCACAGACTAAAGGCAAATCCCGGATGGATGATGGCAAGTGTAAATCTTGGCAATAATGTAGTCAATGTAGGATCATCAGCATTTGCAACTAGTATCGCATTAAGACTATTTGGCAATGACGGTCTTGCGATAGCTGTTGGAATTATGACATTTTTGATTCTAGTATTTGGTGAAATTACACCTAAAACATATTGTAATGCAAATGCAACAAAAGTAGCTCTAAGATTTTCACCAGTATTGTTAATTTTTGGATATGCTTTTTGGCCAGTAGTAAAAATTTTAGAAATAATTACAAAATCAATAGTAAAGTTAACTGGAAGTAGTTATCATGGTCCATTAATTACAGAAGAGGAGATTCGAGGAATAGTAGAACAAGGATTTGCAGACAAGGCATTAGAAAAAGATGAAAGTGATTTAGTTCATAGCGCCTTAGAGTTTGATGATACTGTAATTAGATCAGTGATGACTCCGCGAACAAAAATGTTCACCCTTCCTTCAAAAATGCTTCTACTTGATGCGCTTCCATTAATTAATGAAAACCCTCATTCCAGAATACCAATTTTTGGAGAAACCCAAGATGATATTGTAGGATTTGTTCATGTTAGAGACATTCTAACGCATATGGAAAAAGAAAATCGAATGGTCACTCTAGAACAAGTTTCAAGAAAGCCAGTGTTTGCATCTCAAGAAAAAATGGTCAGTGCATTGCTTAAAGAAATGAAAGGCAGGAAAACACACATGGCAATTGTACTTGATGAACATGGCGGAGTAGAAGGACTGGTAACATTTGAAGATTTGATAGAAGAAATTGTAGGAGATATTGAAGATGAGACAGATCACATACCACCAAAAGAATATCAATCTATTGATAAAGACACGATTATTACAAATGGTGATATAGATATTTACAGAATTAATCAGATTTTCAAATCAGAACTACCAGAAGGAGACAATTATTCCTCACTAAATGGACTATTACATGAAAAACTACAAGACATACCAAGAGAAGGAGATAAACTCGAAATTGATAATATACGAATTATTATTGAAAAAGTGATTAAAAACAGACCAGATAAAGTTCGAATTGAGCGTATAAAAAAATAGAGTTAATTTTTTCGTGCAAAATGATCTTCTAGTTTTTGCTTTTTTTCTTTCATGTTAAATATCGACTCAGTATGAGAAAATGCGTCTTTGTATGATTTTCCAAAGAGCATTGCTTGCATTAGCATATGATTTTCAGGAATAACAATTCCAGTTTGATCATCAGAATACATTATTTGTACTGTATCGCCAATTGATACTGTCATGTTTGCATGAATGTGGATCATGTTAGTATCTGTGAAATTAAATCCCATGTTTTGTGCATAGTCTCTAATGTCTTTTGTTCCCTTTGCAGTCCACAAAGTTGCTACACCGAACTCATTTGTAAAAACATCGTGAATTTCAGAAGGAGTAGGTGCTTTGTCCTTAAAACGAATATCCATAATGTGAAGATGCATCTGTCTAGTTGGAACTTTAATTGCACGAACATACAGTGGAGCATCTTTTCCAAAATACATCTTTACATCATCACCGTGATGAGGTTTTTCAGTCATTTCAATAGTATCAGGCACTTGTTTTTCTGTTTGTTCAATATCTGCCCATCGTCGTACAAGAGTTACATCAAATCTAACTAATCTATTAGCAAATTTACTTTTTAATGGTTCTAAAATACGTCCCATGCCAGTAACATTACAGCTGCCTTGCATGACATGTTTTTTCCCAATAACTAAATCATAGTTAGATCGTGAGTTAAACAATAAATTAGAAACAGATTCATCACCCACGATCGATTCACCACCTTGATAGATTACCATCAAATTTCTTGGATCATAGAAATTTTTTTTGTTCTTATACCCGTGTCCACCTGGAGATGCATCTATCACTAGGTCACATTCATCAAGTGCTGATTCAATAGAACCAGATATTTTGAAATTCTTAAAATCGTTTAATTTTCTTTCAGGAACATAAACACTCAATCCACGTGAAATAGCTACATTGACATCATCATCAGGAGAATATTTTCCCACGCCAATTACTGAAATTTCAGGATCATCTTTTAGAAAAGAAGTAATCCTACTTCCAATAGAACCATATCCATTGACAAAAACTTTCTTCATATTTTTCAAAGATTGACCCATTTATTTAGATTAGTTAGAATGATGTCATATTGGTAGTTATAAGATCAGATGAAAAGATGGGAAGGTCTAGGGATTATTTTGGGATGCAGTAATTAAAACACGTGTTTTGAATCAAAAATTAACTAAAAAAGTAGACAGATTAGAAAATAATCATGACAAGTTCACATTTAAGAACAAAATCAGGTTAAGAATCGATAGAATTGGACAAAAATGACGTTATTTCAAAATTAAGTGATGCAATTAAAAACAATAATGGAGATGATGGAAGAAACAGATACCTTCTCAAAAGAATTAGTGGTAATGATCCACTTTATGAATCAGACAAAAAATACTTGAAAAGAATTTTAGAGTTGGACACAATTGAAATTAAACAAGTTAAACAAATCAATAATTCAAAAATAGATACATCTGTATTTCTAAATCCTAATTTAATTAATTGTGCATTATGTAACAGAGATGTTCAACTAAATGAGAAATCCATAAGATCAGATAAAAATTGGTATCATTTAGAATGTTTTAATATTCTTACCAAAGTACAAAAAGAAAAATTACAAAATAGGCCAATACATGAAAGTGTATCTACCATATCTAGTGCACCACCAAAAATAAAAAAAGATCCAATACAGATTTTACTTACTGCTGCAATTTTTATTTTCTTAATTGTTACTGTTTACTTTTTGCTAGGGCCAATAAGCATGATAGCAATGGGATTGGGGGGATTCATCACAATTTATCATGTTCTGGGATCAAGTAAAAAACTATATTCAAAAAACATTTCGGGAACACGTGGGCCATCAATATTTTTATTATTTTTACTAGGATCACCTTTTCTTATTGCCACATTAATTGCATATGAAGGATATACACTACTAGAGTCACCAGTTAGAATAATTTTACTGTGGGCAATGACAATTTCATTTTGGTCAACAATGTTATTTGTACCAATGGCGGTCTTAAGTAAACATAGAGAAGACAGTCAAACGGACATAAAGGAATATCCAACAATTACCATAATAATTCCAGCATATAATGAAGAGAAGGTAATCGGACACACAATAGAAGGGCTTTTAGAAACAATTTATCCAAAAAAAGAAATAATATTTGTAGATGATGGTAGTAAAGATAAGACCTTATCTATTGCAATGCAATACAATAAAAAAATCAAAGTATTACATAAAGAAAATGGGGGAAAGGCATCTGCATTAAATTATGGTCTAGTGTATGCAACTGGAGAAATTATTGTGATAGTTGAT
>JAAUVF010000110.1 GCA_012030815.1 Nanobdellota archaeon
AGCCTTCAGAGGACATAGATCATTATCATTGATTATACCATCTAGATCATCATCATGAACAAATCTTTGTTGTTCAGGAGAAGTGTCAGGGCAACCGTCAGCGTCATTGTATTTATTCCATGTTTCAGGAGCTGTTGGGCATGAATCTACTGCATCAGGATAACCATCACCATCAGAATCAGATCTATTAGATATAGTTGATTCAGCACCAGGAACATCTGGGCATCCATCCCAATCCAAATATCCATTAAAGTTTTCTTTTTCAGTAAGACATGAATCCCATCTGTCATCAATTCCATCACCGTCAGCATCTGGGAATTTGTAATCAGTTGTAGTACCAATTGCTACATCAGGACAACCGTCAGAATCTTCGAATTTATTGTAAGTCTCTTGAATGAGTGGGCATGAATCTAGATGATCTGAGATACCATCTCTGTCAGTATCTTTTGAAGTTATACTGTCAGGGCAACCGTCTTTATCATCGACACCGTTAAATGTTTCAGGTTGAGTTGGACATGAATCTACATTATCTGAAATACCATCACCATCGGTGTCTGCAATTACTTTATCTGAAGATGGTGATAAGTCAGGGCAACCGTCTTCGTCTTGGAATTTATTGTAAGTTTCTCTAACGGTAGGACATGTATCAATATGATCGGGAATTCCATCAAAATCAACATCATACCATGGAACAAATGTGGATGGACAGCCATCGATTGTACCTTCATAGTCTTCTTGAAGATTTGGACATAGATCAAGATTGTTTGCAACACCATCATTATCATTATCTTCAACACCAAAGGCATTGCTTTGGAATATACCAATAGAAGCAATCAAAAGTAATAATCCAAAAATTTGATATTTTTTCATTTTATGATACACCTATTGCTCTGGACATCCATCAATTGCACCTAGGTAATCTTCGGGTACTGTAGGACATAAATCATAATTATTTACAATGCCATCTAGATCGTCATCATGTTTGTAACGTGATTGCTCTGGAGAAGTATCAGGGCAACCGTCATCATCTTGGAATTTGTTGAAGGTTTCTTTGTCATTAGGACACATATCAACATCATCGTTGATTCTATCGCCATCGGTATCAATAGTAGTTTTACCTACAGGAACAGTATCAGGGCAACCGTCATAGTCAACATACTTGTTCCATGTTTCTTTTTGTGTTGGACACATGTCCATTATGTCTGGAACACCATCGTCATCAGCATCTGGTTGAGATATGTTAGTATCAGGGCAACCGTCTGTGTCTTCAAATCCATTAAAGGTTTCAGCAACTAAAGGACATTTGTCAAGATTATCCTCAATTCCATCATTATCAGAGTCTACTACAAAGGATTCAAAAATTTTATCAGGGCAACCGTCATCATCTTGGAATTTGTTGTATGTTTCTTTAGCCATTGGGCATGCATCTATTCCATCTGGTAAGCCATCACGATCTGAATCAATATTAGAGATATAGTTATCAGGGCAACCGTCTAAGTCTAGAATTCCATTAAATGTTTCTGGTTGATTTGGACAATTATCTATACGATCATGAATGCCATCACCATCAGAATCAGGTATGCCCTTATCATCTGCTACATAATCAGGACAGCCATCTTCGTCTTGGAATTTGTTGTAAGTTTCTTTTACAGTTGGACATTGATCATTACTGTTTGGAATTCCGTCTTGGTCTGAATCAACATTAATAGAATAAACAGGAATATCAGGGCAACCGTCTTCGTCTTCAAATTTATTGTAACGTTCAGGTTCTAATGGACATGCATCATCTGCATCCATTACACCGTCTCGGTCAGAATCATTTAGTTTTCCAGAAAATGATGGAACTGAATCAGGGCAACCGTCATAGTCAGCAAATTGATTGAATGTTTCTTTTTGGTTAGGACATGAATCAGATTTATCTGGAATTCCATCACCATCTGCATCACCAAATTCAGTATCTAGTACAATATCAGGGCAACCGTCTGTGTCTCTATAACCGTTAAAAGTTTCAGGTTCAGTTTGACAAAAATCAATTTTATCAATTATACCATCATTATCAGTATCAACAAATGAGGAATCAGTAACAGTATCAGGGCAACCGTCCGTGTCTTGGAATTTATTATAAGTTTCAGCACTTAGTGGACATGCATCTAAATGATCTGGAACACCATCTCTATCTCTATCGGAACCAGAACCAAAAGTGTCAGGACAACCGTCTGTGTCAAGAATACCGTTAAAAGTTTCAGGTTGAGTTGGACATAAATCCAATATATCAATAAAACCATCACCATCAGAATCGGCAGGTACACTAGAACCAGTTCCAGGGGTAGTATCAGGACAACCATCTTCATCTTGGAATTTATTGTAATTTTCTCTTAAACTTGGGCATTGATCAATATTGTCTTGAATTCCATCAAAGTCTTCATCATACCATGGAACAAAATTAGATGGACAACCATCAATTACACCTTCATAATCTTCTTGAAGATTAGGGCAACTATCAACTTCATCAGCTATTCCATCTCGATCTAAATCGTGAGTTGATTGAGCATAGCTAATAGGAACACTAGTAATTATGGCTAAAAGTAAGAAAATGAATCCCAAATGTATTTTTTTCAAAGCTTAAATTTACGTCAAAGATCCAGTTATTAAACTTCACTCTGAAATCGGCTAAAAATGGGAAAAGTTTTGAGAGTTACTTTTAAGAAAAAACAAGGATCTCGATCAATTTAAGTAAAGCAAAACAGAATTTTTGCATATGAGTTGTTCTGGAGAAATAGTTGATGAAGAGAGACTAATACAGATCAAACCAGGAATCGCTCAACAATTAAAAAAAGCAAAGTATGGTATTGCAGATCATTCTACAGTTGAACTTTGTCATTGGACAAAAAAATCATTCAAGCATGAAGGAAGTTGTTACAAACACAAGTTTTATGGAATTTCTACTCATAGATGTATGGAATTTTCTCCAGCAGGAATGCATTGTGAAAATCGTTGTGTATATTGTTGGAGACCTATGGAATTTTATGATGCACTAAAAATGGAACCAGAAAAAGTTGCAGAACCAAAAGAAATTTTAACTAAATTAATGGAAGAGAGAAGAAAATTAATCATGGGATATTATGGAGATTCTAGAAACGATAAACAAAGATTAGATGAATCATTATTGCCAAGTCATTATGCAATTTCACTTTCTGGTGAACCAACAATGTATCCCAAGCTTCCAGAATTAATAAAATATCTAAAGTCATTAGAAGCAACTAAATCAATTTTTCTTGTAACAAATGGACAAGAGCCAGATATGATTCAAAGATTGCAAGATGAGGATGCATTACCAACACAATTGTATCTATCTACAAATGCTGCAGACTATGATTCATTTTTAAAATTAATAGGCCAAAATACGATGACTCGTGGCAAAGATGGAACCGAACATTAGAAATGCTAAAACACCTAGACACTAGAACAGTGCTTCGAATTACGCTCATAAGAGATTACAATGACCAAAAAGAGATGATTCCAGCTTTTGCATCGATGCTAAAACAAGCTAGTCCACATTTTATTGAAATAAAATCCTATATGCATATTGGTCGTTCAACAAATAGATTGGAACATTCAAACATGTTAGAGATGGAAGAAGTAAGAAAGTTTAGTGAAGAAGTAGCAAAACATAGTCAAATATTTTCAATAATGGATGAGAGTCTTGTTTCAAGAATTGTAATATTACAAAACAATCAAAGATCAATTAATCGTTGGATTTCAGCTTACTCAAGTACCAACTAGAAAATTTCTTTAATGCTTTGTATCTATGAGATAGATCGTTTTTAATATCCAACTGTGCAAATGTTTTAGCAAAATTTTTTGGGATAAAAATAGGATCATAACCCCAGCTTGTTCCATTTTGTGATTTGGAAATAGTTCCATCAATTTTTGCTTCAAACAATTTGAAATTTTTATCATCACAAAAGGAAATAATTGAGATAAATTTTGCTTTTCTGTTTTGTTTTAAAAGTTGTAAAATTCCTTTGTTACCAATTGTTTTAAAAACATATGATGAATACGGTCCAGGAAATCCACCTAGTGAATCTATGAAAAGTCCATCATCTTCAATTATTATTGGTTTTTTATATATTTCTTTATCAACTCAAGCCCTATATTATTGGCAGCTGAAATTTCCGCCACCCAAAAATCTTCTTGCTGATAAATTTTTCTTTTTTATTTAAGTCAAATCTATTTTGTTTAATATAATTAAAACATTTTTAGCTTGTTTATTATTTACAAATAATTTTTCAAAATATGCGCCAATATTATTTTGAATATCACTATTTTTTACAG
>JAAUVF010000006.1 GCA_012030815.1 Nanobdellota archaeon
ATAATATAGCTGTTGGTATAATTTACAGATAGAGATTTTGCAGTAAAAATTGTAGCTCATGCTTATCAGATTACAACTCCTGTAAAACAAATTATGTCAACTCCTCTAATCACAATAGGTCCAGATGAATCTGTGTGGATGATTAGTGATCTAATGTATACTAGAGGTATTCGTAAATTACCAGTTATAGAAGATGATAAAGTCATAGGAATTATTACGGCTACTGATTTAGTAAATCATCTTGCAATAGCAACAGATGATGATATTAGAAAAATGTATCACGAATCAATTATCAAAGTATACAAACAATATAGTCCATACAATTGATTAATTATTTATTATAACAGACATTAACGATTTTCCACCAATTAAAGCACCAATAGATAATCCAATGTTTGCAATTAGATTAATAGCTAAAGCGCCATAATGCTGATTATCTAATAGATTACTAGAATCTAATGCAAATGATGACATGGTGGTAAGTGAACCACAAAAACCTACTGCAGCTAATAGCGAATATCTTCCATCAAGATTCCATTGTTCTGATAAAATGACAAATATTCCTAAGATAAATGCTCCAAGTACATTTACAATCAAAACATTGAGAGGTATAGTGTTAAATAATAATGGAGATTCTGTGATTTTATATCTTAGAAAAGCTCCAAGTACAGATCCAACTGCTAAAAATACAAACTCTAAACCCTTCATGATTTATCTCTAATTTTTGGATTATTAGATATTATTAGTTTAAAAGATGATTTTTTACTTATATCATGACTGTAAAAGTTATTTTTAATGCTAAACTGAGGATTTTTATAGCTTTGATAATTTTTCTGAATGAATGACGCTAAAATTAAGATGTCAAGATTATGGGTTTGAGTGTGATTTCATTTTGGAAGGAGTAAAAAACGTCACACTCCTTGAAAAACTAAGACAACACTTTGAAGAGGAACATGGAATTGAATATACAGCTGAGGCAATCACTCAAATGATTGTTAATCGTGGTCACTCTTTAGAATCTATTCAAAAAGAGTAGAATTATTAATTTTATTTTTAATTTTTTAACAAATTTATTTTAACATTTATTATAAAGTAGTTTCCATGTTAATTAGAATTAGATTTTAAAAAATTAGAGGAATTTTTTGAAGTTAAAGTTATCTTTTGATCTTAAAATTACCTATTTCAATTTATTTTTATTTTATTAAACACAATAGTATCTAGTAGTGTTAGAAAATTATTCAAATGATTACGATGTCAAGTGTAAACTAGACACTTGCAAAACCTATCCCATAATAACAGATTCTGAAAGAGGAGAGATGTTTTGTGGGGGATGCGGGCTTGTACTAGTGCAAAACATATTGGATGCTTCAAATGAAAACAATAGCTATAGTCAAGAAGATTTTATGAAATTATCAAGAACAGGTCCTGCAACATCATTAACAATGTATGATAGAGGATTATCAAGCGTAATTGGGACTAACAAAGACTCTTCAGGTAATGTTTTATCAAATAAAACAAAATATGAGTTTAACAGGCTTCGTACATGGGATCAGAGAAGTAAGTCTAGATCAACTGCAACATTAAGCAAAGCTTTTACCTTATTGAATGGAATGAAAACAAAATTAGGAATACCAGATAATGTCGTTGAAAATGCAGCTTATATTTATAGAAAAATTTCAAGTGCAAAACTTACAAGAGGTAGAACTATGGCTTCTTTAGTTTCTGCATCTTTGTATGCAGCATGTAGAGAGAACAACATACCTAGAACATTAGACGATATTGCAGATGCAGGAAATATTGAAAGAAGAATTCTATCTAGAGATTTGAGAACAATTATCAAAAAACTAGGATTAAATCTAAATCAATACGATACTTCATCTTTTATTTCCAAAATTTCAAACAATATGAATTTGAAAGAAAAAACAAAACGTGATGCTTTTGATATCTTAAAACGTTGTGAAATGAAAGAGATTACTGCAGGAAAACATCCCGTAGCTCAAGCAGCTGCTTCATTGTATATTGCATGTATAATTAATAATGAGAAAGTTAGTCAAAAAAAATTGCAATAGAATCTGGAGTAAGTGATGTAACCATAAGAAATAGAGTTCTATTAATTAAAAAGACACTTAAAATTGCAGAATAAGTAATCTTGAATTAAAAAATAAATTTATTTAAAGAAATCAAATTCTTGATCTCTTTTTTGTTTAGGTAGATCTTCCATAACTGCTTGTACTACTTCATTGTGATTGTATGTAAGATGTCGTAGAAATTTTGCGGATTCATCAGCTCTTTTTTTTGCATCTGCAAATAGCATTTCTGGGCTACTTAATTCATTCATTATAGTAGTGCATTCTTTGCATGGTTCAAAATCAAGATATAATTTCATTAATTGGTGTCATCTCCCTTAGTATTTAGACTATTTTATGGGTTAGGAATAAGAGCCTCTATTTTTCGAGGCTTTACCTTATAGATTGAATCAACCAGATCTTCTTGTGATATCTTGATATCTTTTACATTCTTAGATTTTCCATCAACGTGTCTCTTTAGAGCGGTAATTGCAGCTCTATTTGCAACTGCTGCAATTTCAGCACCACTGAATCCGTCTGTTAATTCTACTAGTTTTGTTATGTTTACATCACTAGTAAGTGGTTTCTTTTTGGTGTGAATTTTGAAGATATGTTGTCTTCCTGATGAGTCAGGGTTTGGAACTTCAATGATTTTATCAAATCTTCCAGGTCTTAGTAGTGCTTCATCTACGATATCTAATCTATTTGTTGCACCAATAATCAATACATTATGTAATTCTTCAAGTCCATCAATTTCAGTTAAAATTTGAGATACGACATTTTCTGTTACATGTGAAACCGAATCTCCACTACCTCTTCGTGGCACAAGGGCATCAACTTCATCTAAAAAGATAATACATGGAGCGGCTTGTCGTGCTTTTCTGAAAATTTCTCTAACTCCTTTTTCAGATTCTCCTACCCATTTTGAAAGTAATTCAGGACCTTTGATACTGATAAAGTTAGATTCTGTCATTTTAGCAAGTGCTTTTGCAATCAAAGTTTTTCCAGTTCCAGGTGGACCATGAAGTAGAATTCCCTTTGGACTTTCTACATTGACATAATCAAATGCTTCTTTGTATTTCATTGGCCATTCAACTGCCTCTAAAAGTTCTTCTTTTAGTTTATCTAAACCACCAACATCATCCCAGCTAACGTCTGGAATTTGTACTTGTACTTCTCGTAGAGCACTAGGTCTTACTTCTTTTAATGCATCTCTAAAGTCTTCACTTATGATTTTTATCTTTTGAAGAATTTCAGAAGAAATTTTTTCTTCATTAAGATCAATTTCAGGAAGAAGCTTACGAAGAGATCTCATTGCAGCTTCTTTAGATAGCACTTCTAAATCAGCACCTACAAACCCATGTGTAATTTTTGAGATTTGTTTTAGATCTACTTTTTCATCAAGTGGCATTCCGCGTGTATGAATTGAAAGAATGTCAAATCTACCTTCAGTATCAGGAATTCCAATTTCTATTTCTCTATCAAATCTGCCTGGTCTTCTAAGTGCTGGATCTATTGAATCTGGCCTGTTAGTTGCAGCAATTACTACAACTTTTCCTCTAGATTTCATTCCATCCATTAATGTTAGAAGTTGTGAAACTATTCTTTTCTCAACTTCGCCTGAAACTTCATCTCTTTTTGGAGCAATAGAATCAATTTCATCTATGAAAATAATACTAGGAGCATTTTCTTCAGCCTGTGAGAATATTTCTCTAATTTTTTCCTCACTTTCTCCATAATATTTTCCCATAATTTCAGGACCGCTAAGTGAAATGAAATGAGCGTTGGTTTCTCCAGCTACCGCTTTTGCAAGTAGAGTTTTTCCAGTTCCTGGTGGACCATATAACAACACACCTTTTGGTGCCTCTACGCCTATTTTTTCAAATAATTCAGGATGTCTCATTGGTAATTCAACCATCTCACGAATTTTTAGCACCTCGTGTTTTAGGCCTCCAAGTTCATCATATGTAATTCGTGGAACTGATGCATCAACTGCTTTAGTCATTGATCCAAGTTTGAAGATTGTTTCTTCTGTAACAATTACTGGTTTTGATGGTTTAGTACTAGTTATAATAAACTGAACTCTCCCTCCCATCTGTGTATTTAGAGATATTGAATCTCCGGTTGTAAAAACATGATTAAGATAATTGTAAATCATATAATCTTGTAATCCTTCAGCTGAAATTTTTTCAGTTGGTGATAAAACAATCTGTTCTGCCTTTTCAGCTTCAACTGATTTTAATGAGATTTTATCGCCTATTCCTGCACCAATATTTTGTCTTGTTATTCCGTCAATTTTGATTATTTCTGCACCATATTCTTCAGGTGCTCCAGGCCAAAGCTTTACATGTGTTTTTTTATTATATGTTAATTCCAAAATTTGTCCTGTATTCCATTTTTGCTCCTCAATAATTTTAGGATCAACTATTGCTCTGCCTTTTCCAACATGTTGTTGTGGAATTTCATCTATTTTTAAAATAATTTCACTCATATCATTACCTCAAAAATTAAATGGGGTTTATTCAACCTCCACCTTTTTGCCTTTTGGTTTTTCATCTTCAATCAATTTGAAGACTAGTTCAAGAATCCCATTTTTGTAAGATGCTTTTGCAGAATTTTCATCAACTTTATGATTGATTGGGACTTTAGCATGATATTTCTTTATTCCGTGTTCTGCAGAAATATCTACAATCTTATCTTGTACTAGAATTTTAACATCTGTCTTTTCAACCCCCGGCATTTCTGCTACAAGTTTTACTAGTTTTTCTTTTTCATCTACAATTGCATCTACAATTGGTTCTCTAGAATCTGATGTTGGAAGTAATCCTGGTTTTACATTTCCATATTCTTTTACAGTAGGTTTTCCATCAGGACCAACAGTCATTGTATAACCATAATAAATTGGGCCAGTATTGGAATCACTTTTCTTGAATTCTTCAAATATGTCATCTATATCAAAAAATGAGCCTGACATTCTCTTGAAGATTCTATCAAATTCATCATCAAATATTGTCATATTTATCTACTATATGTAATATATATTACATTATATAAATATTATGTATAATTATGTAATATATTACATAATATTATTATATCTGACATAGTATAATTATGCCTAATGAGAAATACAGGTATGTCTATTCCTGAATTGGTAAGGGAGATCATTACAAGAAATCGTTCAATTTATGATTGTATGAAAATGGATTTGATTAACTATACAGCATTAGCTGTAAAGATTCAGCCAGAAATTGAAAGAATTTTGGGCAGTGCTGTAAATCTCAATACAGTTGTAGTTGCTATAAAACGATATGCAGATTCATTTGAAATTAAAGAGAATATCAGAGAAGAATCTGTTTTGAAAAATGCTAGACTTGCATTAACTGATGGAATAATGGATATCAAATTTTCTATGAAAGATTTTGCAGGAATGGATACCATGACAATTTTGGATAAATTTTCAAAAATCACTAATAATTATGAATTTTTTAGATTGTCTGACTCATTTAGATTTCTTACAGAGGATATGGAAAGTATTAGGCAAATTTTTGAAAATGTACCAAATAATGAAAGCATGTTTAGTACGGGTCTTGCAAAGATTAGAATTTCAATTCCAATAAATCAGAATCAATCAGATGTAGTATCATATGTTGCAGAAATTTTACATGATAATGGGATAGAACTTGTAAATGCATTTTTCAGTCAAGAGAGCATAATTATAATTCTAAATGAAAAAGATGCCTCAAGAGCATATGAAATACTTCATTCTGATATAGTTAAAATCTCATAAATTCAAAAAATAGTATAGATTATCAGAATATTTGATCTCATAGGATATATTCAGTAATTTTATGGTATTAGATAATTGGCCAAGAATAAGAAGAAAATAGTCGTTTTAGGAGGGGGTTTTGCAGGAGTAGAATGTGCTAGAAAATTAGAGTCTTTTTTTAAAAATAATTCTGAAGTTGAAATAACAATGGTAAGTGAAGATAATTTTCTATTATTTACTCCAATGTTACCTCAGGTAGCATCAGGCATAATTGAAACAAGACATATTGTAATGCCTATTAGAGCAATTTGTAAAAAAATAAAATTTTATGAAGGTAGAATTAAAAATGTAGATCCATTTGGAAAACTTGTAACATTATGGGGTACTGGTGAAAAACGAGGTATCTCACTTGATTATGATTATTTAGTAGTTGCATTAGGTAGTGAAACTAATTTTTTTGGTATGGCAGATGTTGAAAAAAATGCATATACAATGAAGACGCTTAATGACGCAGTTGTATTAAGAAATAGAGTAGTAGATATGCTTGAACAAGCCGATAATGAAACTGATACTATTCTTCGTGATAGTCTTTTAACATTTGTAATAGTAGGAGGAGGTTTTGCAGGAATTGAAACTGCAGGAGAGTTATTAGATTTATTGTTAGATGCGAGAAAACATTATCCTACAATTCACAAAGACGATATTCGTGTTATAGTTTTAGAAGCTCTTCCAATGATTCTTCCAGGTTTTAATGAAAAGTTAGCAGATTTTTCAAAAGTAAAAATGATAGAAAGGGGTATTGACATACGACTTAAAACAGCTGTAACAAGTTTTGATGGAACAGAGGTTACTGTAAAATCATTAGATGAAATGCCAAAGGATTCTGTGGATGAATCAAAGATTAGTGTGATTAGAACTAAAACATTGATTTGGACTGCAGGTGTTACACCAGTAAATACAATCAAAAGATCAATGTTCAAAACAGATAAGGGTAAAATTATTGTAAACGACTTTCTTGAAGTTCCAGAATTTCCAGGAGTTTTTGCAATCGGAGATTGTGCTTTATTTATGGATCCCCAAACAAATAGACCATTTGCACCAACTGCACAAATAGCTGAAGCACAAGCCAAAATTGCTGCTCATAATCTTAATGCCATAATTAAAAATTCAGAAAAGAAAAAATTTGTTTATCATTCTAAGGGACAAATGGCAATTATTGGAAAAAGAACAGGAATTGCAACATTTTTGGGAATGAATATTTCCGGATTTTTAGCTTGGCTTATTTGGAGAAATGTATATCTATCAAAAATTCCATCACCTGATAAAAAAGTCAGAATTTTTCTGGATTGGTTAATAGATTTATTTTATGATAGAGATATTTCAAGACTAAAATTATTGAAACGTGAAACAGAAAAAGAATACAAAGTTCTTGATGAAGTAGATGATGTTTGGTAAAAAGAGAATTTTTTTATAAATTTAATTTAAAAATAATTTAGATCTTCTTTTTGATTTGAATAATTACAATTGCAGGTGCTACAAAATACATTCCAATATTTAACGTAATTATAGAAATTCCTAATCCCAATACTTCAACTTCAGAACCATTTTCAGCTAATGTCATAATTGAAAGACTTGATAGTAATGGGGTAATTGCAATTTTAACAGTTTCTTTAAAGATTGGATTTTCCCTTTCCAAGTCTGCTACCATAGGACTAAAAGAATAGTAAAGTTGGTTAAATCCATTCATAAATGTAGTTCCTGATTGTGTAGAAAGAATGGTGTTGTCTCTTATCTCACGTAGTTGTTGAATTTGAGGAGCTAGTTCAGAGCCATATGCTGCAGTGGCAATTAAGCATCCACCACCTTTTGCGTCTGTCTCTACAGAAGCTGATGCAGATTTTATTTCTTTAACGGGTTCTGAGATTATTTTAAAAGATTTAACTGAATCATCAAATTTTGAAAGTTCATCATTAAATTCATCTACTCCATTGCTATATGAAAAGATGTAAAAATTTTTAGGAGTTGAAATTATAATTTCTTTAAACTGTACATCGTATGAGACTCCCCCACTTTGAAAAATACCTTTAGCATTAGTAACATATGCTTGTTTTTCATTAATTATAGATTTTTCTTGAGAGATTATTTCTAAATCGCCTGATTTTATCAAGTCATCTAAAAGTTTAGCTTTTTCTTGAATTAAATCATCTAAAGTTTTTCCATTAACATTAGAAATTGTTAGTGAAATCACTGGATTGATCGGGCCAATTCTAGGTCCTACAGCAACTACATCTGGAGAATTTTCATTAGTTTTTTCAGGTTGTTGTAATAACCAGCCTTCTGGTGCATCAAATTCAATATCTAATGCCTTATTTTCAAATCGTTGGAATCCAGAAGATGTTGGAATTTGTGTAGTAATTCTTTCAGGATCTGATAATTTTAGTAGATTTGATACCGTTGAGCGATTTACAACTTCAGCTTTTGTAATTTTAACTTGCTCAATGT
The DNA here is from genome assembly GCA_012030815.1 of Nanobdellota archaeon. The sequence goes on from JAAUVF010000006.1 coordinate 8,338, forward strand.
CTGCTGGAATGTCTTTAGCTCCAGTTTTTACTGATGCAATCTTGTCTAGAGTCACAAAACTTTCTTCAGTTACAATTCTACCAAAGACAGTATATTGTTGATCAAGAAAAGTTGAATCTTTATGAACTATAAAAAATTGTGAACCCGCGCTGTTTGGATCTTGTGCCCTAGCCATCGAAACAATTCCACGATTATGTTTGATTGAATTAAATTCAGCATTTACAGGATAGCCTGGTCCACCTGTTCCCCAAGTATTTTGATCACCGTTTTTTGTATTTGGATCTCCTCCTTGAATCATAAATCCTGGGATAATTCTATGAAATATAATATCATCGTAAAATCCATCTTCTGTTAATTTAATAAAATTCTGAACATGGTTAGGAGCATCATCTGAAAATAATTCTATGACAATGTTACCAAGATTGGTATGCAAAATTACTAGTTTATCATCGGATTGCGCAAATGATTCACTACCTAAACTAATCAAAAGTAAGGATAATGAAATTATGATAAGAATTTTTTTCAACAAACCATTTCAAAATATCTTACATAAAAGCTAATTGTATTAGTTTTTAACAAAGTCTAATAAATTAAGCAGCATGCAACTTGATGAAAAGATTCAATCACATTTAGTTTCAGTGTGGAGAGAGTCAAAAAATTTCTTTTCAATTGGAGGAAAAGAGGGAATGCTAGTTTTAACTGATAAACATTTGATGTTTGTTCACAAAACAGAAGCTAAAATGAGATGGTGGCAGGCAATTAGGCAAAGACAAGTAATTAGTTTTTTAAAATCAAAAAATACCATGATTCGCCATGATGGATATAATGAAAGTAATTTAATTGAAGATCTAAAAAATCAAAAAAACATACAGTTGTCATTTGAAGATATTTTGAATGTTTCACATGAAGAAAAGGAATGGGGGAGTATCTTACTTTTAGAATATACAAAAGATGGAAAACAGCAAAAACACCAATATTCAATTGCGCAAGACTGGGTAAAATATCCAATTAAAGAGCCTACAAAGTATATGAAAGTAGATTGGGAGCCTTTTGTGCAATATATTAAAGACAGACAAAAATTTACAAAGTAGATTGGGGAAAATTTATGCTGTTGGTGTGGGTCCAGGTTCACGAAAGTATGTTACTGAAATTGTAAGAGATGTAATACAGAATTGTGATATAGTAATTGGTTACAAATACACATTAAAAACAATTGAGGATTTACTTGAAGGTAAAGAAGTTTATGAAATTACTATGAATAATCAAGAGGAATCATATCAAAAATTCTTTCAGAATTAAGTGATCGTTCACTAGTTATTCCATTTACAGGCGATGTTAATTTTTCAGAGTCTGAAGTTGTGGATAGATTAATCGAGATTTTTGGAGAAGTAGAAATAATTCCAGGTATAAGTTCGATTCAAGTTGCTGCATCAAAAGCAAAAGTTCCATTAGATAAATCTAAAGTAATTACTATGCATGTAACAACTCCGATTGAAGAAAAGAAATTAGAATTACAAAAAGCATTAATTGATGGATATAATGTGGTGTTGGTTCCTAGACCATGGCCTAAACAACCTGACAAACATTTTATGCCATCAGAAATAGCTCTGTATCTCAAAAAGAATGGTTTTGATACAGAAAAAATGAAAGTACATGTTTTTGAGGCGCTTACTACTGAAAATGAGACTAGTTTTGTTGGAACTGTAAAAGATTTAGAAGGAAAAGAATTTTCAGATTTGTCTGTAATGGTTTTCAATCAATTTGTTTTAGATTCATATATGAATTACAAATGGCAGTGGAAAAATTAATTCATTATTTTTCTTGCCCAAGAACAACATTACCTTCTATGGTTGGAAATACATATGCAGTAAGTTCCATCCATTGATATTTTGGATCATATAATCTATAAAATCCAGTTTTATCTAATATGATGTTAGTTGATTTACCTGGTAATATTTCACCTGTTGAAATTCTATTATCAGCAGTAAATTGAACATAGCGATCGTTATTTTTTGTTCCACTTAGAATACTATGTGATACTATATCATCATTTATAATAGTAATTGTTGTTCCTGGTTCAACTGAAATTCTATCTTGAGAAAAATATCTCAATCTCAATGAATCAGTTGAGCTTTGAGTTTGTGTTGCTTGTTGTTTAGCTCCTGCAAGATCAATGTATGTACCTATACCTTGAGTAGATGAACCTTTAGTAATATGAATTATAATTTGTTTATTTGTTTTTGATTCTGTAATTTTAGGATCTGTTGTAGGTTTAATTTTTGAGAGTTCTGATACTTTTGCTGTGTAGATTATTTTATAATTATCATCATCAATTGTTATTCTTCCAGTAAATCCATAAATTGATGCATTTTTGCTTTCCTCAATTAATTTTCCAAAAAAGCTAATTGATGCTTGATTACCAATGTCACTATCAACAATTCCATTAATTCTAATGTATTTACCTTCGCGTAACATTGTTGCTTTTAATTCGGTAGTTAGAAAGTCTTCATCGTCTAAAGTGATGAATCCATCTTCGATTGATGCTGTAATACTACTTCCAGTTTGTTTTTGTGTTGATATGGCTAAATCAATTTCAGAAGTTTTTATCATATCCTCTGTCACTGCATATCCTGAGCCTTCCAAAGTAAACGCGCTGTTTGGAGAAATTGCAAATGAGTCACTAAAAGCAAAACCTGAAAAAACAAGTAAAACTAAGATTGAGGGAATAATAGTTTTCATATGATATTTTTGATTTGATTTGGTTTATAATTTGCTACTAAATTATTTTAGATGTATCATATAGTATATCTAAACTTGATTTTGAGGCTATAGCCCTGGAAGTGTAATGGAGTCTTCTTGGATTAATTTTATCATATAATACTCTAGATATCCTCCTGCTAGTAAAAGTCCAACTACTATTCCAATTTCCATAATTGTTGGTCTAAGAAATGGGACAAGGTTAGATTTTCTATATACCTCTTTGATCAATATGAAACTTCTAGATGTAGCTATAGAATATGCTGTAAGTTCCATTATTCCAAATGGTGAAAGAAAGAGGATTGTAAGGGGCGGGATTTTTGCCAATTCTGGTGAAATTGAGACTATCGCTGAAAAAGCAAAACCTGTGGACCAAGCTGAAAATAATCCCCACACTACTCCAAATCCAGGAATAAACATTGGTAATGATATGGTAGTGTTGTGCAGAAAAATTCCCATTGCATCAATATCTTTAACCAGTTTTTCAAATTCAGACATGAATATGGTAGCTTCTTCTTCACTGACTTGAGTCATTGAACCAATTTGAAATATCGCTGCAAACAATCCCATAAATATGAAAAATGTAATTATCCTGATCTTAGACATGGTGTATTTTATTAGAAACAATATTTGAGGGTTAGGTATAGGCGCAGATTTAATTAAACCAAATAACATTCTTTGATAATGAAAAAAGAGCTATCTGTTGCTTTGAATTATGCTTTGAATAAAGGGTTTCAGATTCATCCTAACGCGTTCAAGTTTCTAGAGAATGTGGATGTGAAAAAACTAGAGAAGATAATTAAGGAAATTGTTCGTGAAAAAACAAAGCAAAAATTATTTCAGATTAATCAAGATGATTTAGAAGTTTATTTGGGGATTAAGGATGATCAAACTTTACAAAATGATCATAAGATACTCTTTGATCCAACTTTAAGAATTACAACTGGGGAGGGAGTAAAAGGGTATAATGCTCTGTTTTCTAGTCGTTTTAACAAATTAAAACGAATAATTTCAGATAGACCTGAATCAAGGATGTTAAAATCAATTGCTTCAGTAAAGACTGCAAAAACTGATGATGATATGTATGTTTGCGGTCTTGTCACTAGTAGAAGTGTAGAGAGAAACATAACAAAATTGGTTTTAGAAGATCCTTCAGGCTTGTTTGAAGGGATTGTTTTTGATAACGAATTGCAAAAGACAGCAGGCTCATTACTTAATGATCAATTCATTATGGCTCGAATCGGTTTTGGTAAAAATGCTGGTTTTATTATAAAAGACTTGATTTCACCTGATGTGCCAGAACAAGCCTCAAACAGGTCTGAAACTGAAACATATGCCGTTTTTCTTTCAGATCTGCATATTGGTAGTAAATATTTCATGGAAGATGAATTTACAGATTTTGTATTATGGTTATCCAGTCCAGACCCAGTAGCAAGAAAAATTCGTTTTGTGTTAATTGGTGGTGATTTAGTAGATGGTGTAGGAATTTATCCAAATCAGGATAAAGAATTGGTGTGTCAGACTATTGAAGAACAGTTAAGAAAGGTTGAAGATCTTCTTAGTAAAATTCCTAATTATATCAAAATATTCATCATGCCAGGAAATCACGATCCTGGACGTCGAGCTTTGCCGCAACCTGCAATTCCTAAAAAATACAATTCAGGGTTATGGGAGAGAGAAAATGTGTTTATGGTTGGAAATCCTGCGGTTGTTTCATTAAATGGGGTAAAAGTAATGATGTTTCATGGCCAGAGTATTGATGATATTGTAAAAACCACACCTGGTTTGAGTTACGATAAGCCTACAAATGTAATGAAGCATCTTTTAAGAGCTAGACATCTTAGTCCGATTTATGGTAGTCAAACACCAATTGCACCAGAGATGGAAGATTTGATGGTTATTGATGATATTCCAGATATCTTTCATGTTGGTCATGTCCACAGAGCAGAGTTAGACATGTACAAAGGAATTCTTTTGATAAACTCTGGTTCTTGGCAAAAACAAACACCGTTTCAAGCAAGTGTCGGAATGACCCCAAATCCAGGAATAGCACTTATGGTAAATTTGAAGACTTTCAAAGTTTATCATGAAAATTATAATTCTAATAAATTAAACAATATCCTGCAAAGTTAAATCATCTTTGAAGGTTTTTTTAATCATTTCAGATGAAATTGTAAGTTTGTATTTTTTGTTCTTCCATGTATTCCTTGATGAATTAATCTCCCAGTGATAATTCCAGATAATTCAATTTCACTAAGCATTTGAGTAATTCGTCTTTGTGTTAACTCGTCTTTTCCTACTGTTTTACACAGTCCTTTGTAAGATGAATATATCTCGCCTGTTGATGAGCCTCCAGCTTTCATTATGGCAAGAATAACAAGTTTTTCAT
>JAAUVF010000111.1 GCA_012030815.1 Nanobdellota archaeon
AACCAAGTATATTGAAGACGGATTCTTTCAAACCTACTAGATTAACAATTAGAGACACTGAACTTCTTTGCATATATTGAGTATTTTTTGCAAGTATTGGATTTAATCCTCTTCGTGTAAGATCAGAGATATCTTTCTTTCTTAATGCCATAGAAGATAATGCGGGTTTCATTAGCAATGCAAGTCTTGCTCTAAAGTATGTTTCATCTTTGTTGGATTCAAATGCAAGTCTTGGAAGATTGATCGAAACAGATTGTAGTGTAATTGCAAGTGGACCAGAGTTTTTAGTTGTACCATTTGTAATACCATAACTTGAGACTTCGCCTTTTGCAAACATAACTTTTCCACCAATTGCGATAATTTCTGATAATGCCTCAGAGACATCAGCGATCTTTCCTTTATCAAAGTCTACAATTAAACCAATTTTTGGAATTGGGGTTATCTTTGTGTAATTCTTGTAAGCATTAATTATTGCATTAACAATTTTTAGATCAGAACCTAATTGGAGTCTAATTGAAACATCAGTACTTTTTCTATTGTACTTTGATGTAGTAGATGCAGTAGAAAATGCATCAGTTAATTTTTGTTCTAGTTCTGGAATATTCTTTGAGTGTTTTGTAAATAGTGGAATTAATCCATCAAGAACAATTTCTTGTGAAGCTTCTTTGGAAAGCAAGGATATGATTATAGATAATGAAGACGTAACATCGTCAAGTGTTTTTGATGAAGTAATTCTTGATACATCAAGATATTTTCCACCAAGAATAACTCCATCTTCAATCAATTCTTTGACATTAACAAATATTGTATCAGGTATCATTGACCAAATGCCAGGATTTGAAATATGCATATCACCAGACAGATGCGAGTCTGCAACATCTTTTGGCAATACATTAGTGAGTAAATGTTCTGCAAAGACTTTTTGACCGGTATTGAAAAGTAAGCCTTCTGCACCATTGTCTACATTATCTAGATTTGTAAGCATCTCTTGAACGTCATATACAGGCAGACCTAGGCGTGCCAGCTTATTGCGGTATTCTTCATGACCATGCTCTAAAAGTACTGAATTTACCATTTCTCTGATAAGAGAGCCGGTAAGATAGGTTGTTTGATATTTGTAAATTCTATTTTCAACTTCCTCGGTAATTTTTTGGGCTAGTTCTAGTGGTAAGCTACCTTCACGTACTAGTGATTGGATAATTTTATGAGAATTAAATTCTTCAATTGATTCATGTGATGTTCTGACATACATTTTGCCACTTTCAATAATTGATCGTTCTTCAATTTGTCTTGCTAAGCTTAAGACTAGTTTTCCAAGATTTGTAATTGTATAGCGTCTTTCAGATTTATTTAGTGCCACAAGTGATTGTCTTAATAATTTTCTTAAATGATATGCAAATTTACCGCTCTCTTTTTTGGATTTGAATCCTGCCAAGGACTTTAATTCAGAATAGGTTAATGGACCCTTTGAATTTAAAATTCTTAAAATATCAATTCTGTTAGGACTTGCCATTACAGAAAAGATCATTCTTACACGCTTTGACGTGGATTGAAGAATTCCGCTTCGCTTTGGCTCTTCTAGCTCTTCATCCAATTCCATACTAAAATCAATAAAAAAGGAAGGAGTAATTAAGACTTATGACTAGATCATTTTTGGATATTTTTAGATCAGTTTTCTTATTCAAATAAAATTTTGGGGGGTTGTAACATTGTATGCAGACAAAAAATAAAAAACTATGAAAAGATCTTTAGATCAGTTTTCTTGGACATCAAGAGAAAATTCAGATGTTGACAATTTTTGTCCACATGAAGGACATTTTCCATTGTATGGTGTCATTACATCTTTTAGAGCTTTTAGCATTTTCATATTAGCGATCTTTTCTCCACATTTACCACATGTAATTTCTACAGACATGAAAGTGATTATTGATCTTAAAGTATTAAGAAACGATTATGATTTTTTTTAATAATTCAAACAAATATTTTTACTGTTTTTTAATAATTATTCCACAGCCATCTTCAAAGCCAGCTATTTTAGCTCTGGTTCCTACAGGTAGATCTTCAGGTGTTGCAATTCCTGCCATAAATCCCGAAATTCTCAAATGTGTATTATCTAATTGAAGTACGACAAAGGCATATGGTGTAAATTTTTCAAATCCTGCTGGAGCCACAGTTATGATGGTATAAGTAGCAATTGAGCCTACGCCATCTAAAATAACATCCTCAAATCCCTTGCTGCCACATTTTAGGCAATAATATGCAGTGGATAAATGAATGTGTCCACACTTTGTGCATTTGTGAGTTAGTAATTTTCCTTGTTTGGCATATTCAATAAGTTGTTCTTCAATAGTCATTTTACACACTTTGGAATATATGAACAGCACAACTTGCACCGGTTGCACCAAAATTATGAGTTAAACCAATTTTTGCATCTTTAACAGTTCTTGCTCCAGCTTTACCAGTTAATTGATCAAATACTTCTACTACTTGTCCAACACCTGTAGCTCCAATTGGATGTCCTTTTGATTTAAGACCACCTGATGGATTAATTGAAATATCTGAATTTAAGCTGGTTCTACCTTCTCTAACAGCTTGTACTCCTTTACCTTTTTCAAAGAATCCTAAATCTTCAGTGTCAACAATTTCTGCAATTGTAAAGCAATCATGTACTTCAGCAAAATCAATATCTTTTGCAGTTATTCCGGCCATTTTGTATGCATCTGCTGCTGCAATCTTTGTACTAGGAATTGTTGTCATATGTTCACGTCCTTGTAATGCAGCAGGTGAACCTCCTCTGCCAGAACCAATTACTTCAATGTAATTACCACCATGTTCTTTTGCAAATTTTTCAGAACAAAGTATAACAGAACTTGCTCCATCAGAGAACGGGCAGCAATCATAAAGTTTCAAAGGGCTTGCAACTACTGGTGATTTTAATACATCATCAATTGTAATTTTCTTTTTGCATGTGGGCTTTTGGATTAAGAACTCCATTGTCATGGTTCTTTACTGCAACTCTTGCAAAGTCTTCTTCAGTTGCACCAAACTCTGTCAAATATGCTCTTGCCATTGATGCAAATAATCCTGGAAATGATGCGCCAGCTTGACCTTCATAAAAGAAATCAGAGCAATATGCAAAGTAAGTTGTTGTCCATTCAGTTCCGGTGTGAGTTACTTTTTCAACACCAGTTACAACAAGACAATCATAGAATCCTGCTGCAACATTGGCATATGCTTCTCTAAATGAAACTGAGCCACTTCCGCATGCGGACTCTATTGTTAATGATGGTTTATCTGGAATTCCTAATCTACTCATTAAAACAGGTCCAAGATGTACCTGTTTGTCTGCAACCCCAAAGACGTTTGAAATGTAAGATGCCTTGATCTCTTTTGGATCAATTCCTGCATTTTCTATGGCTGCAACTGATGCTTGAGTAGTAATATCGGCAATACTTTCTGCTAATTTTCCATATTTGGTGCTTCCAGCGCCAAGAACACAGACCTTTTCCACAAATCTCACTGACCTAAGTCCCTATAAAAATTGTTTTAGTAAATTCATTATAGATTATGCCATCAAAGAAACAATCGCTCAAAACTATTCAGGTTAAAAAGACTATTCTTAGACATGTAGCAAAAACTACAAAGTCAAAAACTAGCATATTCAAAAAAGAGATCATTCAATACTTGGACGTTAATGGATATCTTTCTTGGTCATCAAAGGAGAAAAAATACATAATTCTTGGTACAAATTCTCCAAAAAACGGACTTGTAACATGCCCTGAGTGTAAATTGGGAGAATTGTTGGTTATTAGATCAAGGACTACTAGAAAACGATTCATGGGTTGTTCAAACTTTTATGGAGGTTGTAAAGCATCATCGCCTCTATTACAAAAAGCTAGACTCAGAGCAACAAAAAATCCATGCGATGTTTGTAAATGGCCAATGATAATTTTTCGTTATTCACGAAAACAAAAATGGACTAAACAATGTTCAAATTTTAATTGCAAAAGCAGAGAAGTCAAGCCTTCAAAGTAGGATAGATATCAGTACGTCTATTTTTTAGTAATGGCAGAATCTTTCTAGTTTGTTTTACATTTTTTAATTCAATGTCGACATATCCAATTCCTTGTTTCTTTTTCATATCAAGCAAAATTTTTCCGTATGGATCAATTACAAGACTTCGTCCACAGTAAATATTCCCAACTTGATCAGGGGCAATGACATAACAACCATTTTCAATTGCACGTGTCTTGTTAATTGTAATCCAATGTTCTTCTTTCATGTTACCTTTCACCCAAGCTGATGGT
>JAAUVF010000112.1 GCA_012030815.1 Nanobdellota archaeon
GTCTTCTAATCCTGGGGTGAGTTGTTGATTTTGATATGCCTGTAAAAATCCTGAATAGACGCATCCTGTAATTATCCCAAATGCTGTGTCTGGAATAGATTCTACCTCTGGAACAAAGTTTTCTGCAATTTGTCTATATGATTCTGATTCGCTAATGTAATAATCAATTAAACTATCAATGAACATTTTGTTTTCTTTAGAGATTGTCATGTTATTCATCTTCACCTTGTTTATTTAACTGTCTTTGGTAAACTGTTTATTTATTTATGCACTATTGAGTAGTTGTTGTGGAAATTAGATCTAGATGATGAATATTTTCGAATTTTAGATTCAAAGAAACTTGTAGCAGGATATTTTGATCCTGATTATGGTGTAATCTATCCTAAAGAAAATTCTGTAGACATTATCTCCCAAATGCTAAAAAATCATGATAAAATTTCAGGCGGATTAATGATGATTCCTCTTGTAAAATTTGGATTATTTGACTCTGATTTGGATATTGATATTGATGAATTAGAAACTCAAGTAAATCGTGTAGGTGAGCATTTAAAAAATGGAAAGATTTTATTGCAAAAACAAACAATACTGTTCATTCTATTCGTATATCTCACACTGATCAGGATATGCTTACAATCACATTTCCAATTAAATTTTCAAAGCCTACACCATTGGATAAAATGAAATCTGCAAGAACTCTTTTCTATCTTGGATTTACTGCAAAATCTAATTTATTGTGATTACTTTAATCCTAATTTGGCTGAGTTAAATTCTCCCCAACGCAAGCATTTCGTATTCAAATGATTCTTGTAATAGTGAATCAGATCTTATACTATGAGACTCGTCTTTAGTTTTTATCCATTCTATGAATTCTTTATCACTTTCTAGCTGTGCTTGTGTTGATAGCTTGAATAATTCTACTGATGGTGCAAATTGTGCTGGAGGTATAAGATCATCATATTTTAAAATTGCATCTTGCATCTCATCTATGTGTATTTCTGAATAATCTAGTAATTCTTGTAGACTCAAATCTTCTTCTTTCCATTGTGTGATCTTTGAATCAAATTGTATCTGGAATTGTTTTACATCGTCTTGAATCAGTTGAAGCTCATTGCCAAATTTCAACCCCTTTTGTCTTGTTTGATCATATGAATAATTGTAGCCAACAATTGCACCTACTATGATAATGGCAATTGATGCAATTATGATATTTTGTTTTTTTGTTTTTTTCAAAACTAATCTGTATAATTTCCTTCGGCGTCTAATTTTAGCTCAATGGTCATAACAGTACCGCTGATAAAAGATTCATTACGAATAGTTCGCACTCTTGCAACATCTAGATGATAAGGCCAAATCTCTACTACAATTGCACCAACTTTGACATTGTCTGGCGCATCTGTTAGTTGAATATCTTCTTTTTTTACCCCATGCATTTCTAATGTGTGGATGGCATGTTCAACTAGTGGTTCTGGATTGTTGTGATTGATAGCCCAGACAATTCCCTCATAGTCAATTTTTTCCATTTTGAAATTAACCTGAATTACCTCCTATAACAATTATTCTTTTGTATATTCTGATAATCTATTCCGAAAGGGATATGAAATGAACAATCCTGAAGATCATATCTTGGTCTTTGAAGCAATTTTGTATCTTGCAGTGTTAATTATTGCCGCAAAATTACTTGGAGAACTAATGCATAGAATTAACCAGCCTACAATAATAGGAAATGTTCTTGCTGGAATTATAGTTGGCCCTGCACTTTTGGCTATTGTAGAGCCAATTGATGCAATTGAGCTTTTCACCTCAATTGGGGTGTTTTTCTTATTTTTCCTAATTGGTCTTCAAGAAATTGATTTAGCTGGGATATTTAGGGTGATGAAAGGTAGAATATTTGCAGGCGCTGCTGTAGCGTTTTTGATCCCATTTTTTGTAGCAGGCATATTTGGATTATCTTTAGACATGAATTTTACACAATCTTTTGCTATTGGAAGTGTAATTGCTGCATCTAGTCTTGGTGTTACTGCAAAGATACTCAGTGATCTTGGTAAGCTAAAATCTGTAATTGGTCTTCAGATATTTACCGTTACTGCAATTGTAGAATTTATTGCAATTATTGTAACTAGTGTATTGATTCAAGTTAATTCTAGTGATAGTCCTCAAGTCTCTGAGTTTTTCTGGTTATTTGCAAAGATGATAATCTTTTTTGCAGTTGCAGGTGTGGCTTCTGTTTTCGTTTTGCCAAAATTTTTCCGTTTGTTAAAAAAACATCTACATGGCAAACAAATCTATTTTGGAGTTGTAATAGGAGTTATTTTGCTTGTAGCATATCTTGCTGAGATTAGTGGAATTCATGGAGTAATAGGTGCTCTTCTTTTGGGAATTGCTATTTCTCGAATGGCAAAAGACGAATACTCTGAAATCTCACAAAATGTAGGTGTTATAGGAAACGGACTCTTCATTCCGATCTTTTTTGCAGGTATTGGTCTTCATTTTAGTCTTGGTTTTCTAAATCTAGACTTGTGGATAATTGCCGTGTTTATTGGAATAATAATTGGTGTTAAATTTATCAGCTCTTACATTGCAGTCCGCATTGCAAAGATGCTTCCAACTACAACTGTGGCATATGGAGTAATGGCAAAAGGTGCAGTAGATTTGGCATTAATGCTGTCTTTGTTACAGGCAAATATCCTGGAGGATGATTTGTTCTCTCTTCTTGTATTTGGGACTCTTTTAACTATGATAATCTCTAGTATTGAACTTCAACGTAAGTTAAAGAAAATAATTCATGTGAAAGTTGGTACCATGGAGCTTGGTTTGATGCCAATTTATTTTAGACGAGTTGTGTCTGATGTGCCTGCAATCGCAGTAATTGTCACTGATTTTCCAAAAACTACTCTCTTATTGACAATTAAGGCATTTTTAGAACAAAACACTCTTGGCAAAAATCCCTTTTTAGTATTTGATGCTAATGACAAACTTGTAGGGCTTGTTTCAAAACGAGAAATTAATCGATATCATAAAAAAACTTTTGATGCAATTACAATTGACGATGTAATGGTTAAAAAATTTAATACTGTAACTCCTGATGAATATCTGTTTTCTGTCATTCAAAAAATGAATTTACATCCTTTTGATATTATCCCTGTAGTTGATCCTAAAAATGATAATGTGATAGGAATTGTGACAAATCATAGTATCATGAATCTGTTAACTGAAACACAAAAATCTTAATTTATTTTTAAAAATAAAAGAATTAATCCCTATTGAAAGGGATCAATAAATGGGCAGTTTACTATATGATCACTATCCATTGGTCTTGCTAGACTTGTATCAATCAAACCTGCTTTTGGTATGCTGTGATGTCTGAAATATTTTCAAGTACAGCCGCATTGTTTGGATCTTTCCATCCTATCATGCTTATTCTCCACATTGGTGAATAGTTTTCATCACCTGGTGCACCTGCTGCAATTCCTGCTTGGAATCCCATTGGACCTGAACCCTTAATTCCATTCATGAATTGAAACAGATCAACTGCGGCTGAATTTGCAATAAGACTTGCAGATGTTGGTGAATTAACTACACCCATCATCTCTGCTGGACCTGATGGTGTTGCATCCGTGACAATGTAGTAAATGGTTCTTCCATCTGGACCCCAACCTCTGTGCGCAATAAATGTGACAGTTTTTTCTTTGGTGTCTATCTCAAGAACTTGTCCTCCACCATATGGTGTGTCATCCGCTAATGCCTTGTCTGTTTTCACTTTCATTTGTCCTTCTGGCCAAACTATCTGTGGCATGTTTATGACTACTTCTAATGGACTCAGAGATATCTCCCCATTTTTCTCTGCATCAAGTATTGCTTTTTCAGAATTTAACACTCTAGCTGCTGTTCCATCTTTCCATGTTACATGAACATGTGATGAGAGTGCACTGTATACATCAGGTTGTGCAGGAGTGCTCGTAAAGACTTCTCCCTGATATCCATGAACTCCATCACCATTAATTCCATTTGTAAACATGTATGTTTTAGACAGTGCTTTTGCAGGAGTGTTCTTTAGTAACGGAGCTAGTTCTACTTTCCATTTTTGATTCTTTGTTATTATATCTGCATGTGTTTTATCACTAGAATCTGTTATGATAAAGTATACTTCTTCTCCATTATAGAATCCTTGATGCATTGGAATTTTAGCTGGAACATTTGCACGTGACAGTTTTAAAACAGAACCTGCATCTGCAGACACCTCTTTTTTCTCCATCATATGCTTGTCTTGCATCTTTCCATCATCTCTTTTTCAGACAT
>JAAUVF010000113.1 GCA_012030815.1 Nanobdellota archaeon
ACCACCATCAAATATTAAAAAATTAACAAATGTGCAATGATAAACAGAAAATACGTAGAATTCATTATGATTTATTTTTGATATAATCATAGATTATCTTTAAGGACTATCAAGAATCAATAACTTAAATTAATGAAATTTAAAGATGTCATGTCATGATGTCAGCAGACTCTAGTGCAACAATTCAGCAAAACAAAGAGGATCCACCAAAAATGCCAGATAAAAAGAAAACAAAGTTTGACATAGTGATTATCGGTGCGGGTCCTTCAGGATATACTGCAGGAATTTATTGCTCAAGGGCAGGATATGATACATTAATTTTATCAGGGATATTACCAGGAGGTCAACTAGTCAACACAACAGAAGTTGAAAATTATCCAGGATTTGAAAAAGGAATAATGGGCCCAGACTTGATGATCGAGATGAGAAAACAGACACAAAGAATGGGAACTACAATAATAGATGATGAAGTGGTGGATGTCGATTTTAGACATAAACCATTCAAGATTCTAACAGCTTCAGAAGAATATGAAGGCAAAGCAGTAATCATTGCAACAGGAGCAAATCCTAGAAAATTAGGACTGGAAGGAGAACAAACATTTGCAGGAAAAGGAGTATCATACTGTGCAACATGTGATGGTCCATTTTTTAGAAATCAAGAATTGATAGTAGTTGGCGGAGGAGACTCTGCAATTGAAGAAGCAACATTTCTCACTAAATTTGCAACAACGGTACATCTAGTACATAGACGTGAAGAATTACGTGCAAGTAAAATTATGCAAGAAAGAGCACTAAATAATAATAAAATAAAATTTCATTGGAATTCAGAAATTACAGACATTAAAGGAGACCAAAAAATGCGTCAAGCTGTGTTGAAAAACATCAAAACAGGTGAAGAAAAAGTACTTGATGTAGGAGGCCTTTTTGTTGCAATTGGTCACGAACCAAATACTAAACTTTTCAAAAAACAAATTGATTTAGATAATGAAGGATACATAATTTTAAAAAATAAAACACATACAAATATCGAAGGAGTGTTTGCGGCAGGTGACGTACACGATAGAAGCTACAGACAAGCAATCACAGCAGCTGGATTTGGATGTATGGCGGCAATTGACGTAGACAAATATCTTACAGAAAAGTCTTAAAATAAACATCTTTGATTTTTATGGGAGCAAAAAAGTAATTTATCAATTCAAATGGATATTTTAGGATTAATTCAAGCAAATATACTAACGCCGGTGGTATTGTTTTTCATTTTAGGAATTGTTGCAGCAAGAATAAAATCAGATTTGAAGATGCCTGATGCAATTTCAGAATTTTTACCAATCTATCTTCTTGCAGCAATTGGACTTCATGGTGGACTGGAGATGAGAAATACAGGATTTTCAGACATGTTAATTCCAATGCTTACAGCAATTGGTCTTTCCTTAGTGTTTACATTAAATCATTATCAAATATTAAGACGACTTGGCAAATTCAATATTTTTGATTCTTATGCACTTGCATCAACATATGGAGCGGTGGGAGCAGTAACTTTTTCAGTAGGATTATCATTTTTGAAAAACTTAGGCGTAGAATCGGAAGGATATCTTGCAGCAATTTTAGCAGTGTTAGAGCCTATTAGTTTTATTTTAGCCATATTTCTCACAAACATGGCAGTATCAAAACAAATTCAATCAAAAAACAATCTCTACCAGAGGGTATTTTAGATAACAATGAAAAAACATCTGGAATTGCACAACAAAGTAAAACAAATCTTTCCAAAGTATTACATGAGTCAATTACGGGAAAAGCAATTGTTATTTTGCTTGGTTGTATAGTTATAGGATATGCTATTGGTGATAAAGGGTTTGAACCCATCAGCATAGTCTTTGATGAGCTGTTTACAGGAGCTATTGCAATATTTTTGTTAGAGATGGGGATAATTGCAGGTCAAAGATTAGACGATATTAAAAAAGTAGGGATATTTCTAGTAGCATTTTCAATATTGATTCCTACATTAAATGGAATAATTGGCGTTCTTGTTGCTACGGTATTAGGATTAAGTTTAGGAGGGGCAGTAATGTTTGGATTACTAATGGCAAGTGCATCATTTATTGCAGCCCCAGCTGTTTTAAGACATGCAATACCTCAAGCAAAACCAAGTTTGTATATCACATCTGCACTTGGCATTACTTTTCCATATAATATCATAATTTTATTGCCAATAATGTTTACAGTCTCTTCAATGGTTCATAATTTAGAAGGACCGATAAACTTATTCAACTATTTAGGAATTAATTTACTATGAAATTATTTGATGTTAAACTATTAACAGTAACATGTGAGATTCTTGCCCAAGATAAGATTTTAGAAATACTAGAAAAACATGGAATTGCAGGATATACATTGTACGAGGTTGAGGGCAATGGATCAAAAGGAATAAGAGGTCAAGGATTAAAAAATGAGAAAAATATCAAAATAGAAATTATTTCAACTGAAACAAAATTAAAAGACATAATAGAAGAGATTACACGTTTATTATTTTCAGATTTTGCAGTTATAGTGTATCTATCAGATATTCAAGTTTTAAGACCTGAAAAATTTATCTAAAAATCAATAATACTACTAAATATCACTCATTCAAGTTATTTATACAAATTTTAGAGCCTAGATTCTAGAGTTTAAACCATAGAAAATTCCTAAATAATGACAATATTTGAAGAGAGGTCTAATGAAGAATGCACAATGTAAAAAGTGTTTAAATAAATTTAATGAAAAAGACATCTATACAATTCAGCAATTCCAATATAGAAAAGAACCACCATATGCGTGGACGCTAGAATTTTTCAGAGTTTTAAAAATAGGAGAGTGGGATTCATTTTGCGAAAAATGCATCAAAGAATATTCAAAAAGTTCTTCAGATACGTGGAAAAATAATTTTTAAGTAGATTTCAAACTCTTTATTGAAGAAAAGTATAGAAAAATCATGGTAGAAGATCTTGAAAAATTAAAAAAACAGCCAAAGAGTACAGTAATAATTTAGCTGATCTAGGAAAAGAGTTATCAAAAATTCAATTTAATTACAAAGTGATTGAAAACGCGACTGAACAATATTGGCAAACCGACATCAATGAATTTAAAAAATATAATCAAAAAGGAACAGAGTACTATACTCAAGCACATTCATTAATGAATTTAGTAGAAAAAGAGCAATCAGGGTTGTTTTTACTGAGCGTAAGCAAATTCCGCCAAATAGGGTTAAAGTTAATGACAACCATGGAAGAGGTAAAACAAAATCCATCAAGTGTTAAATCAAAAGATAAACAACAAAGTAAATGGAGTAAAGAACTCAGAGAAAAATTAATAGAAACAAGCAATGCATGTTTACATCATGAAATGGATATGAATAAATTTTTTAGAGAATTTTATGAAAAACATTTAAAAAATATTTTAGAAGATAATGAGACTAAAAATTAGATAATTAAAAATCAATATGCAAGTTGAGACAGATGTTTGGCTTCTTTGAGTGCATCTTCAAATTCATGTTCAGTCATTATATTTTGAGTAGAATAAACACTCTTGAATTTTCTTCCATCATCAGCAAATATTCCAACTACACATCCATCTCCACTGACAGAATATTTTTTCATACACGCATAAACTGCAGCTGATGAAGGACTAATCAATAACTTGTCTTTTCTAAGGACTTCTTTTACAACAGAAAATGCTTCATCGTTATCAACAGATATCCAGTCATCAACTACATTTTCACGTTTTAAAAATAAATCAGGTTTTGCAGACTCTTCAAAATTCCTCCAACCTTGAATTAAATGATTCTGCTGAGGTTGACATCCAATAATTTTGATATTAGGATTTTTTTCTTTAAGATATGCGCCAATTCCAGTAATTGTCCCACCTGTTCCAACGCCTGTAAAGAAGTGAGTGATTTTTCCATCGGTTTGTTTCCAAATTTCGGGACCAGTTCCAACATAATGACCCATAAAATTTGCCTCATTTGCATATTGATTGGGAGAATAATATGTGTCAGGTCTTGATGATGCTATGGATGTTGCCAGTGCAATACTCTGATCAGTTCCTGCTCCTACCTTTGGACAAAGATCATCACTAGTTTCAAAAACCTTAGCTCCTAATTTCTAATAATATCCTTAGTCTCATTACTAGCCTTTTCCGGAATTACTATTTCCACCTGATATCCAAGTAAATTTGCAATTCCTGTTAAAGCAATTCCCGTATTACCAGATGTAGGTTCAATTATTATGCTTCTTCCCTTTGTGAGTTTGCT
>JAAUVF010000114.1 GCA_012030815.1 Nanobdellota archaeon
ATGCTTGAATGCACGGTTTAAAATAATATTGAAACTTAAGACCAAAAACGATTAGTTGTTTGGTGAGAGTTTCAATTGATAGTGTTTTATTAATTTCATATTTAGATCATACTGATGATTTCTACGCGAGTCTTTTATTCTGATTTGAAATATTTTTTTCAGTAGATGGGTTGAGGTTTTTCGACCATTACCTCACACCATCTAGTTATAGTTGATTAGAAGACGTCATGCCTCTTCTAATCTCTTAACAATTACATTTTAGAAATATTTTTTAAAAAATTGATCTGGATAATTTATATCCGAAATCAATCTAGACGTGAATACTTCAAGATTAATTTATAATCATGCCACAATCAAATCAATCGATTTGCCAATAGACTCAGGTATAGTTACAATGGAACTTTGGATTGTCTTTTTTGCTATTCTTTCAGTTACAATTGCAATTGACCTTGGATTTTTTCATAAACTTAAAAGAAAACTAACCAAAGTAACCTCAGCTGAATTAGAACATGTAATGTCTACCAAAGAATCACTTGGTTGGACCATTACTTGGATTTCACTTGCAGGCATTTTTGCTGGAATCATCTATTTTACTTTAGGCAATGATAAGATGATTGAATTTGTAACTGGATATGCTTTAGAAAAATCACTTAGTGTGGATAACATGTTTGTATTCTTACTTGTGTTCACGACCTTGGGAATTCCTCATAAATATCAGCACAGAGTTCTCTCATATGGTATTCTAAGTGCAATTGTAATGAGAATTGCACTTATTCTTGTAGGTGCATCACTACTAGACAATTTCCATTGGATGATCTATATTTTTGGTGGATTACTTTGGTATACCTCAATTAGAATGATACTTCAAAAAGAAGAAAAGAAAATTGAACTGGAAAAAACATTGCAGTTAGAATTTTAAAAAAATTCATGCCAGTTAATCTGAGTCTAATCGGCAACAAATTCATTGTCCGTATTAACGGTGTAATGCATGCAACTCCGTTACTAGTTGCCCTTGCAATTATTGAGTTGACTGACTTGGTGTTTGCAATGGATTCGATCCCTGCAGTCTTGTCAATTACTAGAGATCCGTTTATCGTAATTACTTCAAATGTGTTTGCAATTTTGGGTTTAAGGGCACTCTATTTTTTGATCGGTGGTATGATGGAAAAATTCCGTTATCTCAAACCCGGGCTTATCGTATTGTTATTGTTTATTGGAACAAAGATGATCATATCTGAATTTTATCATATTGAAACAACAACTTCATTGATTATTGTATTTGTTATTCTTACAACTGTTATGATAGCATCACTGCTGAAAAAACCTAAGACTGTCAAATCAGAATAAATCTGAGGATTCACTTCTCAATGTGTGTCTAATGTTAACCTGAATTGATCAAATGGGTAGTGAAATTTATTATCTTATTTATTAAATTTGAACTTGATTGAAAAATTGTATTTGAATAAAAGAGTCTCTATGGGTTTGTGTTTTAGTGCATTATTGCTAGTTAGTATTATATCAGTACAAATTGCATATGCCGAACCCACATTTTCTTTTAAATTTGGTACTTTTGGAACCGCAAATAATCAACTAAAAAATCCAACCGATGTGATAGTTAGTAGTGATGGACGAACTATCTATGTCGTAGATACCGACAATGACAGAATCAATGTATTTGATGATGATGGAGATCATGATTTCAAATTTGGCTCATTTTGTGATATGAACGCAGTTCAAAATTGTAATGATGATGCAGATGGGGCTGACAATGACGGCGATGGACAATTTAACAATCCTTCTAGTGGTACGCTTGATACATTTGGACATTTTTTGTAGTTGATGCTGATAATGAGCGAATTCAGAGATTTGATGACGGCGATGGAGAATTTGAATTAAAGTTCGGTTCTTCTAACAATGGGAGTCCTTCATTTCTTGGATCTGCCCAAGGAATTGCAACATTAGCATCCACTAAGGAAATTTATGTTTCAAGTGTTGAAACTGACTCTATCTCTGTTTTTGATACCAATGGAGCATTTTTATTTAATTTTAAATCCTTTGATGGAACAAGACACTCTGAAAAATCCATCGTATATGATTATTGATGACAGTGAAGAAACTCTTTATGTTTCAGATACTGGTAATGACCGAATTGTAGTATTCAAATTAGTAACTGGCACAACTTGCCCCAGTGGTACAAGTAAAGCGATGGATGGAATTTGTTTTGTAAAGAAGTTTGGTTCATTGGGAACAACTGACGGAAAGTTTGATTCTCCATCTGGACTTGCATTAGATGCAACAAATGATTTGCTATATGTTGCAGATACTGATAACAATAGAATTCAAAAATTCAACATGGTTACTGGCACTACTTGTCCTAGTGGAACTACAAAGATAATCGATGGTGTCTGCTTTGTAGAAAAGTTTGGTTCATTGGGAACAACTGACGGAAAGTTTGATTCTCCATCTGGACTTGCATTTGATAAGACAAATAATTTGCTCTATGTTGCAGATACTGAAAACAGTAGAGTCCAAGCATTCGCATTGAGCTCTACATCTGAAATTCCTGGACCTCCAACTAATCTCAAAACATCTCCTGTTTCTCCCACATCTATTATGATAACTTGGAATGAGCCATCCGTCTCATCTAGTACCCCTTCTGTAACTGGATACAAAATTGAATACAAAACAGCTACAACTGCATATGTTGTTTTAACTGCTGATACTAAAAGTACTGCAACATCATTTGTTCATGAAGGATTGGATTCTAGTAACACTTACACTTATCAAATATCTGCAGTAAACTCTAAAGGAACTAGCACTCCCTCATCTAGCTCATCGGTAAAACCTGCAGAAACAACTGTACCAAGTGGATTAATTGCATCTGCAATATCTCCTAATCAAATCCGACTTTCATGGCAACCTCCATCAAATACATTTGGGCAAAGTCTCGGTGGATACATAATTCAAAGAGTAGTTGGACCTGATGTTCATGTTGATATAGGTTCTACAAACAGTAAAACAACTACATTCACTGTAAATAATCTTGAAACTGACAAGGCATATTCTTTTGTAGTTAGAGCTACTGTTGGTGGTTATAGTACTACTGAACCATCAAACACTGCATCTGCTACTCCAAAAACAACTTCTGTTGATGTACCACAAACACAAACATCTTCTAATACCAATGTAATTAAGATCTCATCCCCTCCATTACAATTAACTGCAACTAGTGTCTCATCTTCTCAAATTAATTTGTCATGGGGTGCTCCGTCTGATACCGGAAACACTCCGATAACTGGTTACAAAATTGAAATGAAAAAAGATTCTGGTTCTTATTCTGTATTGACTGCAAATTCAAATAGCACATCTACTACGTATTCTCATTCTAATCTTTCGTCTGGTTCAAAATACACATACAAAGTATATGCGATAAATTCTGCAGGTACTAGTACTGCATCAAATGAAGTTAGCACAATTCCCACCACAACTGTTAAGATAAATCCATTAGGTAAACTGTCAATTGATGAAGGGAATCTGTTATCATTTACTGTAAAATTAACTGACAACTCACTATCTGGTGTTGTATATAATTTGGAAAAGAATCCTCCTGCAGGTGCATCAATAAACCAAAACAACGGTTTCTTTAGTTGGACACCAACTGATACTCAAGGTGGAAAATCATATATTTTTGATATTGTTGCCAATCTAGGCTCATTAAGTGATAGACAATCAATCATCAATTACCGTAAATGATGTTTTGAAAAACTCAGACCCTGTTAAAGAAGATCCAGTTAAAGAACCAGAACCCACTAAAGAAGAGCCTGTAAAAGAACCACCTAAAGAACCAACGTTAGCTCCTTTTGTTGATGCTACAAAAGATCCACAAACATATGTTGACAGATACAACAACGAACCAAGTTACAAAAAATGGTTTGATACAAACTTCCCAGAATATTCTTCTATTTATGAAGCAGTCGGATTGGATGAACCAAAAACTGATACGCCAAAAACTGATATCCCAAAAACTGAGGAACCTAAATTTGGAATCTGTGGCACTGGTACAAAGTTAATTGATGGAGTATGCACTATTGTTGATATGCCAAAACCAAAACTAAAGCCTTGGTGGCAATTCTGGTAGATTATTTTTATTGAAAAATTTTAATTTTAACTTTTATACATGACTTTTGAATTTGACAAAAACAATGCATATTGTTGTAATTTATATTTCATAAAGAAATTTGCTTTTGCTCTTGGATAGTTTTTACTTACATATTCTTTAATTTC
>JAAUVF010000115.1 GCA_012030815.1 Nanobdellota archaeon
AGGTAAGGATGAATTTGAATTAAGTTCAAATGAAAATTCAATTTGCTCAAGCAATTATTTCCCATGGAATTGCCTAGAAATGAAAAAAATAAAATTATTTAGAACTAATAAAAAACCTAAAGTTCAATATGAATTTGAAGATATTCAACTTAGTGGTGAAAAAAATAAAGAAATAAACTCTTGGGAGAATTTTTCAAAACAAATTCGAAATTTCATAGATACAATTCCAAACCATCTTAGAATTCAAATTGATACAAAATTGTTTGAAGGTCCACCACCGAAAAATCAATTAGTATTCAATAGTGGAATGGCAGAATTTAGTAATCAATTTCATGTAATTGCGGTTCAAGAACCAAAAATTATAGAAGAATGGCAAAAAATCTACGAGAATCCTGAAAATCAATTCTCTAAACTTCTTAGCGGTGAAAGTGAAAAGACAGCCTTGGAGAACTTTATTGCATTAGAATTACATCCTAGATTTGTATATTTTTCAGATTACAAAAAAATCTATGGCAATATCAATCTAAATGAATATCTCAGAGAGCAAAAAGGGATTAGAGCAAGCTCAATAGAATTTGTAGAGGAATTTGATAAAGCTGAAACAGTAAGAAATCTTTTCTATTTGGCAGAATTAGACATTAGAGAATTAGACGAAGTAAAAGAAACTCCATCAAAATGTATTAAACTTTTGAATACCGCAAGCAATAGACTAACTAAGAAATTAAATCCGGCATGGAAAGGAGATCCTATACATGTGGATTTAAGATATAATCCAGGAAACATTATGAGTGTTGTAATTTCTGATGTTCATCGTGATGGAACAGTTACCAATACGGGATTGCTCAATAGAAGAGCAGAAGGTTTCAAATGGACATTTTCTTTTATTGTAAACTTTGCAGCAGAGACAC
The DNA here is from genome assembly GCA_012030815.1 of Nanobdellota archaeon. The sequence continues at coordinate 909 of JAAUVF010000115.1, forward strand.
AAAGGGCAGAATTAAAAGAAGCAATATTACTTCTTGATGAACCTGCCCGAAATCTTCACCCTACACAGCAAAGAGGAATTTCAGATTTATTAAAGAATCTTGCAGGTTCAAATCAAGTTTTGTATGCAACACATTCGCCTTTCATGATTTTTGATTATACACCTGGAAACTTGTTGGTTGTAGAATTAGATAAAAGAAAGCATCTTAGTAAAATTTTTTACGATTACTGGAATGCCGATGACAAAACATTAACTCCAATATTATATGGATTATCAAGAGGATTAGTTGAATCAATTGTAGATAGAGAGATGGGAACAAATTCAAGACCAGTAATCATTGTTGAGACAATGTCAGATGCAATGTATCTTAATGCTTTTGATAAATTTTTACAGGATCCAAATATTTCAATGAATCCACTAAATGTGGTAGCAGCATATAATAAAAATTCCGTATTACCTTTAGCGATTTTTTATAGAAATCATGGTTATAGAACATTTATTTTATTAGATGATTCAGATGAATCCAAACAGATTTCAGCCCAGTTAACATCAAATGAATTTTCACCAATACAAACAATATTGTTTGAGAGAGATGGAAAGAATTTGGAATCAATTGAAGATTACATTGTTCTAGAAGATTATCTTCATGCAGTTAATCAGACTTATGAGATAAGACTAAGAAAAGAGGGATATTCGAATCTGACGCCTCTTGATGTTACTTCAAAAGGAAAGAGAGGTGTTTTAGAGAATTTGAGAAAGATTTGGGAAGAACATAATGATGACGATTGGGGCCAATTCGATAATGAAGAAATCACTAGATATATCTGTGAAAAATTACCTTAGAACAAACGGATTTCTTATCAGATAAAACTAAAGACCAATTTAGAACATTGTATAGATTAATTGCTGAAAGAATTAGACAATATCAGAATGTTACTACAAAGTCAGATTTAGCCAAATTTCAGAGAGCAAGAAATTAGGATTAAAGAAGTTTACTAATGAAAAATACTCCATCGACAAATACAAAAGCAGTAAAATATCCTTTAAGGTTTAATTGAGACATGAGGCATCTTGAATATATGAGTAAATCCTCGGCGAGAGGAGTTTTCCTTTCTCTAATCTTATGTTTGACTGTAGCAATAATCATTCCAATTGACGCATATGCAGTAATCAGTGCAAAAAGTTTTTCATTTGAAGAAACTACAATTATTGAATTTACAAATACAGGAGAAAAAGATGTCAGTTCGTTTAGAATTTGGTTAGGTAGTGATAATAATTTTAAATCATTTAAAACAGAAAATGGGTGGACAGGTGAAAAAACCCCTCAAGGAGTTATAGTATTTACTTCTGCAGAAGTCATCAAACCAAATGAATCGATAAAAATCGGGGTCAAAACAGATAAAATATCTTCAGGAGTTAATTGGAAAGCATTAGATGAAAGCGAGCAACAAATAGAGATCGGAAAAACAATTGCAGGTGAATTGCCAACTCCTGTCCAAAATTCTAAACCAGAACAAAAAACAGATGATGTGATTTCAGAAGGAGGGATATTAGCAAATTCAATTTTTAGAATTATTCCAGAAAAACCAAATGTAGGCTCAACAATTAGAGTAACTGGAGATGGATTTGGAGCATCACAGGGATTAGATTTTTTTATAAATTCTGAAAAAATTTCTAGCTTTGTAACAAATGATGCGGGTTATTTTATCACTACAATAAAAATTCCAGATAATATTGATGCTGAAAGAGTAGACTTCATAATCAAAGATAAAGACAATCAAGAAAAGAGTATTAGTTTAAGATTAGGAGGGGTAGAAAATAGAATCCCCAGAATCAGATAATATTAAACTCACAATTAGCGGAATTCCAGAAATTTTACATAGAGCAGACTTTATCGAAGTTTCAGGTACAGCACAACCTAACAGTGGAATTACAGCATCAATTAAAGACCCTGATGGAAAAATAATCAATACAAGAACGGCAAAAGCAGATTCTAAAGGAAATTGGAAGGTTTCAGAACCAATCATAGTTCCTCTAGATGCACAATTTGGAAGGTACAGTGCAATTATTTCAGACGGCAGAGAAGAGATATCAACCACTTGGACGATAGAAACATCAAAAGTAATTCTGATACAACCTGTAACTTTGAAATTTAACCCTGGAGAGACAATAAAATTTAACGGTACAGCACTACCAAACAAAACAATAGAATTAATTTTAGAAGATCCACTCGGAGATGAAAAAATTTCAGATATTATTGAGATAGACAGTACAGGAAATGTTGAATTCGAATACCCAACCATAGCAAACGTAGACAAAGAAGGTACTTGGACTTTAATTGCTGAACAAGATGGAAAAAGAGAGTTTATTTACGCAGGATTAGGAGAAATTCCATCAATACCAATTAACATTGAATTTGACAAATTAAATTATAAATCAACTGAAACTGCGAAGATATCACTAACTGGAAAGCCTTCAGATAAACTAACCTTATTAATTATTGATCCATCTGATAAACCAAAAACAATTGAAGATGGGAAAAATTCGATGTCAATCACATTAGGGCAAGATGGAAGAAAAACATATGATTTGAATTTAAGCGGATATTCCTCTGGGGCATATACTGCTGTCGTTAACAAAGGAGCTTCAAAAAGTTCAGATGTATTTACAGTAGGATTACAAACAGGGTCCGGTGCAATTAAGATTAGTAGTACAAAATTAGAATATCGTCCAGGAGAATCAATTTTAGTTTTAGGAGATACAAAAGAAAACTCACTTTTGACACTTTCACTTATTGATCCTCATGAAACGGTATGGAAAGTAAAAGAGGTATTTTCCGATAAAAAGGGAAAAATTGCTAATGACAGTTTAAGATTACCATCAGCAGCAGAAACAGGCATATGGAAAGTAAATGCAAAAAGTGGATCCAACTTTGCCAATATCGAGATTGAAGTGATTACATCAAAAACAGAAGGACTTGTGGTGACAGTAGAACCAGGTATAGAAATATCAGGATATGGAAAAAGTATCGATATTAAAGTAATTAATGCTCAACAAACAGTAGATATGAAAATACTAAATTCAGACGGTAAAATAATAGAATCACTGTCATTCCCATCAAGTAAAGCTGGTGAAATTAAACAGCCGTGGTTTATACCCAAAGGAACAGTCCCAGGAACATACACTATCAAAGTCACTGATGCACATAATACTGCTGAAGCAACGTTTACCATAAATTAACTTCAAACAATTTTATTCCACCTGTTTTAAATTGAAAATATGAATCTTAAGGAAAAATTGCAGACTTTCCAAATTTTCCTAAAAAAGGAATATTATTTAGAGA
>JAAUVF010000116.1 GCA_012030815.1 Nanobdellota archaeon
ATTTCTAAAAATACTTTCTCTAAATCTTAGCCGTGGTAAATTTGAAACAAAATCAAACTATATGATTACCATCACCAAATGGTTTTCAATTCTTATTTTACTATCTATAATTATTGATTTTACCCAACAGCAATTTGGAATAATTACTGTACCTCCTCCGATTGATAATGATCTGACTCAATTTTTGTATGTTAGTCTTTCTCCTATAGTTGAAGAGTTTGGGTTTAGAGTTATCCTTGTAGGATTGCCTCTCTTTGTATTTTATTCTCATAAGTTATCTTTAACTCATTTTTTAAATCACTTTGGAATCCACATCGTAATTTACACATAGCTGATCTAAAGAGATCATTATCTTTGATAGTTTTAGTGGGTATATTTTTTGGACTAGCTCATATCATGACTGGTGAACCCTGGAGTGAGGGTAAATTTGTACAAGCTAGTGTGAGTGGAATAATACTTGGATGGCTTTATGTTAGATATGGTCTAATAACTGCAATTCTTGTTCATTGGGCAACAAATTATTTTATTTTTCTTATGCAAATTTTGTATCTCAAATCAATGAAATCTCAATAGATATTGCATTTTCTCATTCTCTTATCAATACTATGGAGATAATCTTTCTAATTTCTGGTGCATTTTCAATTTCAATATTGTTTATTGATTATTTTATTTCAAAAAAGAACATAAATTAAAGATTGAATAGATTTTGTTGACTGTTTTTTAATTAATTACATGTGGTTTTTATTTTATAATAGTTTAAACTCTTACAGATTAAGTGCAACTTTCAAACCTTTGTATCTATTTCTTATAGTTACCTCAGTTACTCCAGCTGCTTCTGCTACGTCTCTTTGAGTTTTATTCTCGCCGTTTGTAACACATGCCACATAAAGTGCAGCAGCAGCTAATCCCATTGGGTCTTTACCTGCCGATATTTTTTGCTCTTCAGCTGTTTGTAAAATTTTAGTTGCCGCCCTTTTTGTTTTTTCAGATAGTCCTGCCTTACTTGCTATTCGGGATATGCATTTTACAGGATCCACTACTGGCATTTTTAAATTAAGTTCTCTTAATAGTAATCTATAGCATCTTGCAATATCTTTTCGTTTTATGTTACTAGCATGTCCTATGTCTTTTAGTGTTCTTGGTGTTTCAGTATCTCTACATGCAGCATAAAGTGCTGATGCAATTAATGCTGAAATTGAACGACCTCTTACAAGTCCTTTTTCTAATGCTTTACGATAAATGTAAGCTGCTTTTTCAATAACTGCATCGCCTACTGCTAATTTGTCTTTTAGTCTATCAAGCTCACTAAATGCTTGTCTAAAGTTTCTATCTACTGGTTCATGAACTTGACTTCTACTGTCCCATGTTCTCAGTCTTTCTATAGTACTTTTCATCGCAGATGTTAGGGGTTTCCCTGTGGCATCTCTGTTTTGAGGATTGATGACAGTAGCTAATCCCATGTCATGCATTGCTAATGATGTTGGCACTCCTGCCCTGCTTTTGTTTTCACCTTCGTTAGAAAATGATCTCCATTCTGGTCCTGACTCATCTACTTTATCTGTAATTACAAAACCACATTTTCCACAGAAATTTTCACCAGTAGTTGCATCTGTGACCAACGTACCCTTGCCGCATCTTGGGCATCTGTCCTTTGGATTTACATTTTTAACCATTTTTTTCCTCAAAACTTTTTATTATGATATTTAACCATTGCTGATTTATTTCTTATAAACTTGCTGGTGATATTTGCATAAAAAATATTTTATCTGCAAAAAATACGATATTTTTTCTTATTTTAAGTCTAAAATACTTTTAATTTTCTTTGAAATTTCTGGTTTTTCATTTTGCTCTAAGAGAAATTTTAGATCTTCCATGTTGTCTATATCTAACATGATTCTTTTTACAAAAACCAGTGCTACATTTCTTGTATGCTCTTTTGCTGTATTCATGTGAATTTTGTAACTATCTTCATCATAATGTGTTATCATCAAATCTATTGGCATTCTTACTAAAGCATTAGTCCCATCAAACCTTCTAGATGGTACAACTATGGCAAAATTTGGCGGTATTTTGTAGTTTAACATAAAATCAATATCTTGAGTTTTGATGAATGGTATGTCTTGTGGAAAAACAATTGACGCATCAAATTTATTTTCTAAAAGATATTTATCAGCTAATGCCACTGCACTGTTTACATTTTTTTCCTCATTATCTGAGATAATAACTGCATTGTATTTTTTACCAAGTTCAATTGCTTTTATTTCCTTAGTCACAATTACTGTTTTATCAATTTGTGGTGAAATTGACAAAGTGTACAAAATTTCTTCGAGCATAATTTTACATAATTCTTCTTTTTGCTGTGATGATAACTCTAAACGTGTTTTTGCTAATGAGAAAGTCTTTACAGGAATGATTGCTGCAATTTTCAAATTATACGTGAATTTGTTTTAGAATAAAATTTGCCAATGCGTCTTCAGCTAATTTGTTATTCATGGTAATCTTTGTTTCATATACTTTCATATCTAGACTTTGAATTTTCTTTATCAATAATCTATCCTTTGCATCTACTACTATGTTTGAACATACATCTGAATACATCTTTGCCAAGCCATATGCATTTGCTTCAATCCCAGCCGCTTCCATGTATTTTGCAGCAGGTCCGCTAATAGCTTTATCGCCTATAAGTGGACTAACTGCAACAACTTTCTTTTTAATTTTTGAAAGTTCTTTTCTAATTCCTTTGATTTGTAACATTGGACCAATTGATGTCAATGGATTTCCTGGTGCTAAAATTATCATATCTGCATCATGTATTGCATTAACTGCTTCTGGATTTGGACGTGCTTTATCTGCACCAATATATTGAATTCCTTCTACTGGATCTCTACCTCTATGTTTTACCCAGTATTCTTGAAGATGTAATTCTCCTTTATCTGTAGTAATTCTAGTCTCTATACTGTTATCTGTTACTGGAATAATATTTGCACTGACTGCAAACTTTTCACACATCCATTTTGTAATATCGCTTAAATTTTTACCATTCTTTAGCATATTTGTTCTAATCAAATGAGTTGCCGCATCTCTGTCTCCAACTCTAAACCATGTCTCTTCGCCAAACACTTCCATCTGTCTAAGAAAATTGAATGTGTCTTTTTTGATCCCCCATCCTCTTTCTTGATCTAATAAATCTGCTAGACCATAGATAATAGTGTCAATATCTGGACACACGTATAATCCATAAAGCCAATAATTATCCCCTACATTTGTTATTACGTTAACTTTGGATTCCTGAGATACTAGCCCTCTAACGAGTTTTACCGAACCTGTGCCGCCTGCTAATACTGTAATCATTCCATTTTCTCCTAAAACCAAAAAGTGATTTACTGTTACTACATATTACTTTTTCAGAAATTCGCGATCTTATTTTTTAGGATAAGTTTATTACTAATTGACAATCGATTTTATTCGTGTCTAGGACTTTACTCTTAGCGGTTTTAGTTGCAGGTATGTTTGTAATTGGTTCTAGTTCTTCTGCATGGGCTGCACAAGTCGATGCTAAAATTAATCCTAATAGTGATTCATCCCCATTCACTTACAGTTATTTGAAAACAATCTTTATTGAGTATCCAAATGGTGGGCAACTATTTGATGAACTACATGATAAAGAATGGACAATCAGTGGAACTGCAGATGCCTCAAATTCTGGAGTTCAAAAATTAATCCAAAGTCTTAATAAAAAAATGCAGAATGACGGTAGTCATGCTCGTATTTCTGATCTAAATGTGACTTATGATTTTCATCTTAAGGGTAGAAATCTCCAAACATCTATTGATTACAAAGTAATTCTAAAAGGAACATTAACTGATTATGTAATTACAAAGGATCAAGTTCGTACTCTAGTTGACATGGGTTGGAGAGGTATGGGTACAACGGACTCTGTTGTTATTGACGGAGTAGAAATTAACATTCCAATGGCTGTGTTAGAATCTGAGGAACCTGCAGTATATGAAATACTTCAAGGTACTGAAGCAGAGACAATATTATCAAAGAATTTGCTTAATGCTGATTTTATTTTACAACAACCAATGACTAATTGGCACTTCTTATTTGATCCTACTGGAATCAATGTGGATGCTGGTACATTTGGATTAGATAAATCAATTTCTGGTTTTCGATTGTATCTAGTTGGACAATGGGCGAAAGTAGCCTTAGAGAAGGCAGACAAGTAGAAAGAATCTTTGAGGCAAA
>JAAUVF010000117.1 GCA_012030815.1 Nanobdellota archaeon
AGTTTAACTAATGTTTTTCGATTTGCATAACTCTAGATTCTAGTCGATCATTTTTGTTAATTCAAATTGTTCTTTAATTGATATAATTTCTCTAACTTGTTTGATTATTTCTTGTGGATTTGTTGTTGAAGAGAGGTTTTCTTTAGCAGTTTCAAGTTTTTGAATAATATTTTCAGATAGTCCTTGACTCTTTGCATTTTCAATCAATCGATCAAGTTGTTCTAGATATGTTTGAGCATATGCCGTTGCGCGTGATTGTTCCTGTTGAGATGCATATTCACGAATTTTATTATTTAAATCTACAGTCAATTGTTTAATTTTACCAATAGTTTCTACTGCATTATCAAATTGTTTATCTGAAATCTGTTTCTTTGCTGTTACAAATAGATTATTCAATTCAGAAAAATCAATTAGTGCATTATATTTTTTAGCAATTATTTTGAGATTGTTAACATAATCTTGCATTCTAAAAAGATCAGCAGATGGATCTGTAGTTGTAACTTTAAGAGTAGCCATTTCTGGTTGTACAGATTTAATGTTTGATAGCTGCTGAGAAATCTCTTTGAATATTCTCATTGCAGAAAGGAAATATTTTTTTAGCTGAAGCTGCATCGTTGTTTTTAATAGATTCTTCTAAATTCTTAATTTCTTGTGTTCCTTCCTTGAAGAGTTGTTTTGTTTTGTCTGATACATCTTTGTTCATTTGACTTTCGAGTTGTCTTTGGGCTTGTTTGGCAAGTTTTAGAAGAATTGATGGATCAGTTTCAGCTTGAGCAGTATGAGTCATACCACCCAAAATCATACTAGATATTAAAACTAACAATGCAAATGAGGTTATTTTTTTCATTTTTCTTCCTCCAAATCTTTTTTCAGTTTTACTAAATTTTGTAGATCTTTTTTATCAATTTCAATAACACCTAGTCGTTCTAATCTTATTACAGCTCTCCACATAGTAGTTCGTGGTTGAAGGAATTTCTTTCTTAATTCACTTTCAAGTGCTTGTCCTCCATTATCTGAAATAAATTTTATAATCTCTTTATCGTCTTCACGCATTTCAGGTCTAAAACTAAATATTGTTTCTGTATCAATAGATGTACTATCAGATTGTTTTTCAGGAATTGATTCTGTTTGAGTGATTAACACTGAAGATTTTGATTGTTTTCTTTTTATCATTATTAATGCACCAGTTATTGCAGCTAAGATCGAACCGCCAATAACTGTAACAGTTGTATAGTTAATGATGATTCAGGAATTGTTGAATTATCAGTAATACTGACCGATGAAAATATGTAATTAATTTCAGATAATCCAGCAGTAAGATCTAATTTGGTTTGGTCATCTACCAATTCCATATTGATTGGTAAAGCACTCATACCAACTATAACTGAATTTTTTGGCATAAGTAATGTATAATCAGATGGTGAGTTAAATGAGAACGTCCAAACTCGACCTTCTTTTGAGATTAAATCGTGAACATCGTAATTAACAGTAATACTTGTTGAACCAAATTTGTCTATTATTGCTTTATTTTCAATTATTTCTTCAGATAGTAAAAATCCAGTATCTCCTATCGCCACAAAATTATCAATTGATTTACCAAACAAATCAAGCTCAAAATCTGGCTCTAATGGATCTACGGTTATTTGTCTAGAAATATGCGTGGACCCATCTGAATAAATGATAAGTTCTAGAGTTCGAGTAGAGCTGAATGAGGTCTGAATAGGCATCACAATTATTGCAATAATTAAGCCAGCAAGGATCAAAGGGGTCTTAACCATTGTTTCGATGATACTATCAGTCCTTACAAAAAGCATTCCATCTTCTCGAATAGACTCTTCTATGGGAGTCATCTCCATTTCTGGGTTCATGGCTAGTACCTCAAATTCATACTTTCGACAAGTCCCTGAAATCTTTTGAATTCCTGGAAAAATTGAAGTCCCTTTTCAGTAATCAAGAAGACTCTATTCCTGTCGTTTTTGACTGACTCGACTAAGCCTGCTTCTACCAGTTTCTCACATTTGTCTAGTACTGCGTAATGAGATAGGTTGGCTTTGCGAGATATTGCAGATACAATGACTCCAGAACGACCGCCATCGGCAGTTACATCTAGGATGTCACCCATTATGCCCATTTCGGACCTGTATTGTTGTTTTGACATGGATTAGTATAGAGTTAATTGGTTAATGAGGAACATTTTGAAACTTTAAAGCGGAACGCATAGCGGAACAGGTAGTTCATCCCTTAAAATCAATAATTTTGACCAAAAATCACTGAATTTGTAGAAAAGTTCAATTTTTGATATGCCTAAAAAATTAATGTTAAAATTGAATTTTTGTGAAAATGCCAAGAAAAATTCTGTTTGCAAAAATTTTCAATGATTTTGATGGCTTTTTGATAGTTTTTGGCCATTTTTGATATATAAAGAACAGTGATGAAACATGGTTTAATAAAAATAATTCATAAAAATCATGAATTATGTATTTTTTGATGATAAATTATCATAGAAATACTGTGATATATGAGAAAATCAGGAAATCAGTATTGGAATTGCCTTTTGACTTAGGATAAAATATCATGATTGAAGATGGTTTAATCATAGAATGGTAGTCACTGTTTTGTTATACATCTAGAAAATACCATTTCTAATAATTGCATACTTTCTATACATATTTGCACTGTGCTTCTGAAACCATATTCAATGAAAAATGAACATAAACTAAATCTAGAAATTTGATTTTTTATAGAATTTGTATTATTTTTTAAATGAACAAAAAATCAGTCACTAGGTCAGCTTTGAGATTCATAGTAACTTTTTATTCCCATTTTGAAAATAGATGGTAAAATGTTTGATAAATTCAAAAAAGATGAAGGTGAAGTATATACTGAAGAGAAAGTAGCAGAGCAAACCAATATGAAATCTGATAATTCCGTTAGTGAAACAGTAGGAGAGATTGGTATTGTAGAATTAATGGATAAACGAGTCAAATTGGAAGAAGCTATCGATTATGTAGGATTAATGATTAAAAATTTGAAGGATAAAAGAACAGTTTTAGAGAAAGATATTGAAGAAGAATCAGTAGATATTAAAAATTTGAAGGAAAAACTACAGAAAGTAAGTCAATACATTGAAGAGGAAAATAAGGGAATTAAAGAATTAGCTCATAAAAGACAACAAGTTGAAAATGAAGCAGATGAGGTAGGCTCAATTATTAATAATTTAAGAGACAGATTAGCTGGCATTGATAGAGTTATTGATAATGAAGGTAGTAGAGTTAAGAAAATTAAAAGTTCTAGAGAGTCTATAGAAAATTAATAGAATTTACTTTTTGAAGCCATAGTATTTGTTGGTGTTGAAGGCAATCTAGTTCCAATAGAACTTTCAGCTACTGCTGCTGCCTCTTGTAGAATTTTGTCAGATTCAGAGTTAGTTGTTTCATCCATTCCAAATGTAGCATCACTTGAGAAGCTATCTGTCATAAAACCACCTAACATTTGTGCCATTTGATTGATTTCTTTATCAGCACTTGGCATAAATTTTACAAGAGATGATTTTAGATTTTTCATTAAACCTATTGTAGGCATGATGGTAACTACTGTGTCACCAAGATCATGATAAGTTGTTAATCTTAACTCAATTTGTTCTAAAGCTATTCGTGCATTGCTTAAAATTTTTGTAGTTTTTCTTACCTCTACTAATTCTTTAGATAAGACTCTACTTGTATTGATATCATGTGATTGAGTTGCTTCAACAATTCTTTTGAAAAGTTTACTGTCTCTTTCATTTAATTTTATAAGCATTGAATCAAGTTTGGCAATTTGTGCTTGTAATTTTTTAATACCATTTGAATTTTTGGTTTTAAAGCTCCTTTGACCCCGAAGGGCGTTTGTTCAATCAAAAACTGGGAGGCGGTGCGCTGCTTGACGTTGGCATTTACCCGGTGTTTTTATCGCTGTTGATTTTGGCCGCCCGATCCACGATGAATCAGAGGCATGCAGCTCTCGATCGTCGTCCCCGTTTACAACGAAGAAGAGAGCCTGCCAGAACTTGAAGCTTGGGTGGATAAAGTCTGTAAAAAAGAAAAGATTCAATATGAAATTTTTCTAATCGACGATGGTAGTACTGACAATTCTTGGAATGTCATTCTTTCTTTAATTGCAAAGAATAATTGCGTTAAAGGACTAAGATTTAGAAGAAACATGGGTAAATCTGCAGCCTTA
>JAAUVF010000118.1 GCA_012030815.1 Nanobdellota archaeon
TGCGAGTTGTGCACCATGACATAATGCATCAACTGCAGAGTCACGAATTACAACAGATCTGAGTTCACTTAATGCATATTCTATAGGTTTGATCATAGACATTAGTTTTGTTTCATCTTTTTTTTCTTCCCAAAGGGCATAAGCATTTGCAAGTTCATGTAATGTTACTAGACCATCTACTTCGTGAAATCGATCAACTTTTGTTCTTCGTAGTTCAATCATAGTAGCGCCTGGTCCTAAAATTTCTCCAATATCATAGTATAATTTTCTAATGTATGTTCCTGCCTCACACAGTATTCGTGTTAGGAGTAATCTTTCTTTTTGTTCTAATACTTCTAATTCATAAATTGTTCTGGTTCTTGTTTGTCTTAGAACTGCAGAACGTTGGGGGGGTTTTTGAAAAATTTCTCCTCGGAACATTTCAAGTACCTCATCAAGTTTTTGTTTTGATGGAAGTGAATGAAATCGTCCAAGTGCATGATATTCTTTTGGACCATAAAGCAGTACACCTAGTGCCTTTGTTGCCTCACCAAGACCTAAAGGTAAAACTCCTGAGACTTGAGGATCAAGTGTGCCGCTGTGACCAATCTTTGGAATTTTTAGTATTCTTTTTGTCCATGCAACAGTTTCATGACTTGTAGGTCCTGGAGGCTTGTCTAAAATTATTAAACCATAATCAAGTAATTGTTCTAAAGTTCGTTTATCATAATACGTTCCATATGCATCATCAGTGATGTCCTGATCAATTACAACCAAGTTTTCTAGTTGCTTTAGAGTCATAATAATTCCCTTACAGTTTCTTTTGCAATATTAATTACTTGAGTTGCATTAAGATTATCAGTGTCAATAACTTTATCAAACACCGAGATGTCATTTCCAAAATCAAAATGATATAATTTTCTATACAATGCACGGTTTTTATCGTATCTAATTTTTGTTATCTCATATGCTTCCTGTGAAGTCATATTATCTCTAGTTTGCATTCTCTTTGAGCTGCTATCATGTGAGCCTGATAGCCATATTTTGATACCATCGTCAACTAGCCAAGGTAATGTGTAACTTGTTATGACCATTCCACCTTTTTTAAAAGAGCAATTAGTTTATCATCAACTTTTTTATCAAATTCAGAATTGGTCTCTCTTTGACTGAGAAATTTCATTCCATTTTCTGTATCCCACCAATCATCACCAACTACTTGAAATCCTTCTTCTTTTGCCATCTCTTTTAGAATATCACCACCACTAAGATACATCAACTTGAATTCATCAGCTAATCCTTTAGCAACAGTTGTTTTTCCAACAGCTGGAGGACCAGAAATTACAATAGATTTGGTCAACTGAGATCCATTGATGTTTTTGTTAGTTTCATAATAATGCCACTAAAAGCAATTGATGAAAGAAAATACCAAGCCCAAAGGTATAGTGCATCTTCTTTAGTGCATATGTGTTCTACTTCAGCTGCTTGTTCTGCAGTACAAGTAAGCTGGAAAAATTCACCGGGAATAACGTTTAGTGAAATTGGAGATAGTGCAACAATATGAGAAAACAATACAGGCAACACAAGATAAAATATCAAAATTAGTGGAACAAACGTAATCATCATTGGTCGCATGTTCATCTGCATCATCTCCATTGACATCTTGTTCATGTAAGATGATTTTTGCTTAGTTCGTTAATTTTGGCTTGATCTTTTGAACGCATTGCAGCCATTCTTTCTTTTTGCCAAGCGCGGGTCTCTTTCATGATTCGTTTTAGTTTTGTTTGATCAACCATTTTTTTCTAACTGCAGCATTAAAGAGATTGAGCACTATTCCAAATCCTGCTACGCAGAATGCAGTTAAAATTAGACCTTTGATGACAGGATCATCGCTTCCGAGGGCTCCATGACCGCCCCCAAGAAATCCAAAAATTCCGCCATCATCTTGAAGAAATACTGAATCTAAAAATAGAAAAATAAAATTAAAATCCATTTTAAAGGCCCACGGTCCTGATTATTTTTTCTGCAACTTCATCAATCATTCCTTCTCGGTTAAGAACGTGTTTCACTGGAGAGCCTGAAATAACAGCGCATGCAGATATCATACCGGATTGTACATCTAATTCCTTTTTAATATTTTCAATTGATACGTTATCTCTAGTTCTAGTGTCGTCTTTCATTCTTCGATTATAGATTTCTTCAGGTTTTGCTGAAACAGATACAAAGTTTGATGGTTTAAGAATTTGTAAAACATGTTCTGGTAATCCAGGATAGTATCCTTCTGGAGAATTGATAAAAGCATGAGTATCGATAATTACAATATCTTCTTGTAGCATCGCAAGTTTTTCTGCAGCAATTTTTTGTAGATTTTTTTGTTGTGTTAGCGGTAGTTTTCTTAGCTCATCTCTGTCAGTAACGCCGTTTGCTTTTGCAACTTCAAACATCATACTTCCAAAGCTATGAACACTAACACTTTTGTTTTTATTTTTTAGAATCTCAACAATTTTTTGCAATAAAGAAGTTTTTCCTACGCCAGGTATTCCTACCACTACGATTTTTCTACTTTCTACCAAGTAAAGCACCTAGACGTGGCATTACAACTTCGACTTGTTCTCTTACTAATTGTGTGTAATAGTTGATGAGAATATCTACCATAAGTAAAATTCCAATTCCAGAGCCAAAAACTCCAAGTACATCAGATACTCCTGCCAACAAACCCAAAATTATTGAACCAATAATTGTAACAGATGGAATGTATTTTGCAAGTAGTGCTTCTACTGGGGCATTTGATCTTCTAAATCCTGGGATTTGTACATCGGCATCAAGCAAGTTTTGAGCTGCAGTTTTTGATGAAAGACCTCCAAGCTCAACCCATAATCTACCAAACACAACTACAATTCCAACCATAAACAGAACATATCCTACAGCTCGTGAAGGATCTAATACTGCAACTTCTAATCCTCTTGGCGGAGTAATGTAATAGATAATTCCTCCAATTGGAGTAGACGGACTCGTGGGATCAAACTGCCCTATGATGTTCATAAACGCATTATTGTTTCGCGGGTTAAAGTTTGCCCAAAACATCTGTCCAAGAAATACTGCATTTGCAGTCAATGCAGATGCCAAGATAACTGGAATGTTTGATACGTACATGAGTTTGATTGGATATACTGCTGAAAATCCCCTATACTTTGTAGAAACAATTGGAATCTCGATTTTCATTCCTTGGGTAAACACCAAAATCAAAAGAACCCCTGCTGTCCAAAAATATTCCAAATACACTTGGAAGTTGGTTTGCTCTGAAAAATACATTTGATAAATCTCCACTCATAAGTTGTTGTCCTACATATGGAAGTATACCGATAGTTCCACCATCACCAGCTGGTAACGGACTGAACAGACTCCATAAAATTTGTTGAGCAACACCTGCCATAATGAATAAACTAATTCCACTGCCAAGACCCCATCCTTTCTGAACAAGTTCATCCATAAACATGATAATTATTGATGCAGCCATCAATTGACCAATCATCACATACAAAACATATGGCTCTGAAACACCAGGACCGTAAACAGCAATAGCATATACAATAGTTTCAGCAACAATTACAACATAGGTTACAAGTTTTGTTGCAGTTTGAAATATTCCTCTTTCTTCTGGTTTCTTAAAATCAAATTTCAGAATATCAGAACCTCTAAGCAATTGCATCAACAAACCAGCAGTAACTATTGGACCAATTCCTAGCTCAACCAGTGTTCCTTGTTGTGATGCAAAATAACTCTGGCAAATTGTAGAAAATCAAATTCAGGAGCAGTTGCTCCAAACAAAGGAGTCTGCGCCATTACCATGTAGACAAGCAGAACTATACCACACCAAAGTAATCTAGTTTGTAATGGTATCTTTTTTTTCGGTTTTGGAACTTGAGGAATATATGGTTCTGCCTTGAAAACAACTTTTCGAATAATATTAGTGATTGTCCCTTCAGCCATTCTCAGATAACACCTCTCCTCCTACTGATTTTACTTTCTCTTCTGCTGATGCAGTAAATCTGGCAATTTTGACGGTGTAAGCATTTGATACTTTACCGCCGCCTAGGAGTTTATCATAACCTGCGGCTTCAAGGTCTATGACTTTTTTTCCTCCTTCTTCTTTACCAAATTTTGAGAATAGGTCATCAAGATCAC
>JAAUVF010000119.1 GCA_012030815.1 Nanobdellota archaeon
ATCCCTCCATGGTCCAATCATTGTTTTGCTCCACAAACTTTCAAAACAAAATTCTTGAGAAATTTCTGTTCCCTGTTCAGTATGAACAACCTCGGGATGAAATTTGTATTCCGTATATTGATTTTTCTTCTGAAGCAATTGCAGCTGCCTTTGCACTTTCGGTATGTCCTATTACTTTGAATCCAGGTGGAATCTGTTCTGCTTCATCACCGTGACTCATCCATGCTCTAACTGATCCACCAATTCCGTTTAAAAGATTCTTGTCACTATCAATTGTTAGTAATGATGAGCCATATTCTTTATTGGCTCTTTTTACTTTACCTCCAAATTTATTTACAATTAGTTGATGCCCATAACAAATTCCAAGAAGTGGTAAATTCATATCAAAAATTTTATTTTCTGGAACAGGTGCATCTGAATTATACACACTTGATGGACCACCAGAAAAAAATTATTCCTTTAGGGTTATGTTTTTGTAATTCTTCAAAACTAATATCAAAAGGAACAAGCTCTGCATTATACAGAAAATTCTCTAATTCTTCTACAAATTAAATGACTGTACTGCGACCCAAAATCTAAAACTACTATCTTATCCATAAAATCACTTTTTAATTTTTTCAAGCATACGTGTAAGTGACCACCCTGCCGTGTTAATTATCTCATTTACTCTTTCTTTTTGTCTATAGTTTTTGATAATTATCTCTCTGATGTCTGAACCATTTTTGTTAATGATATAGTCGATAATTGATTCTTTTTGGATTTTACCGTTTTCTGCTTCAACAGAATCTTTTCGTTTCATTTCTCCAATAATTCTATCAATAAAAAATGATTTGAAGGGTGGAGTATCTGCATTAATCTCCATATTTTCTGCTAAAATTATTGAAACTTGATCAGGTGTGATGTACGCATTTGCAATAACTTTGCCATCACTTCCACTAGTTATCGGAATTGAACTTTTTTCTAATTTTTCAGTAGTCTCTATGGGGTTATTTTTGGACGATTCTGAAGTTTTTACTTGTTTAATAGCAGAGGCTTTTGTAAAACTGGATTCTTTTAATATTGTATCTAAAATTGCCAAATTTTTCTGTAACGTCTCTATTGCATTTTGATGCTTATCCATTTGTTTCATTATGTTGTCTCTCATAGCAATAATATCTTGAATTTGCTCGTCTGAGAATTTCATAATTTCTTTGATATGTATATGGGTATTAAATGCATTCTAGGTAATTATAATATCAAGTTCACTATATGGGATTTTTTCAAATCCTCTAATTTGGCTTGATGTTGTAAATAACTGCGATCTTGTATTATCTGATAACCACTCTAAAAGTAATTTAGCTCTTCTTAATTTCTTTAATTTGATTTCTCTTTCTACTGTTTTTGTCTGAGAATATTTTCCAATTTTTTCCCCAAAATCCATTCCAAATAAAATAATCTTCTTTGCATCAAAATGACTTGCAAGAAAAACAGATCTATCTCCATCTGTAAATCCGCCAAAATTTTGTATATTTTTAAATGGATTTGTTTGAGTAGTACCAATACAATTTTTAAAATTTTCTACAAGATGTAGTTTGGCAATATTATCTCCATGTGCATGTACAACAAGAATTGTATCTGTTTTTCCAACTTTTATCAATGATTTCTCATCTCCGTCCAAATCTGTAACCACAATGTCTGGTTTAATTCCATTTTCAATTAGTGGCATTACTGCAGTATCTGCTACAATTTTTACTGTTTTTTTAAAATTTTTTAATATTGGTATTGCTTGTGATAATGAAGGTCCTGAGCCTATAACAAACACTGTTTTTCCTACTATCTTCTCTCTGATCTTTTTATCTGAAATGTTTTTTCTTAAAATTGAATCTAAAATAATTGCTGATTCTTTGTCTTGTTTTTCACTAAATCTGAATTCTTTTAATATCTCTAAATATTTTTTATTCCAACCTGAAATTACCATATGACTCAAATTGACATAGTTTATGATAAATCATGTGACTAAGCTTGGAAATATAGGCGTAGGAGGAAAAAACCCAGTTCGAATTATGGGTATTTTAAACACCAGTCCAGAGTCATTTTACAAAAAATCAATTAAAGTAACAAAACAACAGATTGTAAATACAATAAAACAGATGGAAAATGATGGAGCCGATTTTATTGATGTTGGAGGAATGTCTACTGCACCATATCTATCAACATTAGTATCTGAAAAAATAGAATCACAAAGAATTCTAAAAGCAATTAGAATTATTCAAAATATATCCAATTTACCAATCTCAGTTGATACATGTAGAGCAAGTGTTGCAAAATCTGTTTTAGAATATGGAATTGAAATAATTAATGATATTTCTGGATTAAAATATGACGATAAAATGATCGATGTAATTAAACAATATTCTCCATCACTTATTTTATGTGCATTTGATTGTAAAACAGTGTCTGGTAATATACAATCAACTAAAATCTTTTAAAGATAGCATAGTAATTGCAAAAACTGCAGGTATACCATCAAGTAAGATTGTCTTAGATCCATCCATAGGTTTTTTTAGAAAATCTGGAGATGGATCTTTTTTTACAAAAATTAAATCTAATTGGATAGAAAGAGATCTATCTATAATTCAAAATTTAAAATCAATCAAGACTTCATATCCAATAATGATCTCTGTTTCAAACAAATCATTTATTGGAAAACTTTTAGGCAAGGAAAATGTCGCTGATCGATTATTTGGATCTATTGCAGCCGAAGTTGTATCTGTTCTTAACGGTGCTGATATTATTCGTACTCATAATGTGGCAGAAACAAATGATGCTATAACTATTGCATCCAATCTGTTAAGATGACACAAAGGCTTATAATCCATCTGTGACCATCTTTACAAGGTTTCATTGGAATTCAAAGAAGGATTAACTTTTGATGATGTTCTTCTCGTACCCAAATATTCAGATATTACTAGCAGGACTCAAACAAATCTAAGCACAAAACTATCTCGTAACATCTCAATTAACATTCCATTTGTTAGTGCAAACATGGATACTGTAACTGAATCTGCTATGGCAGTAGCTATGGCTCGTGCTGGAGGAATAGGAATTATTCATAGATTTTTGACAATAAAAGAACAAGCAAATGAAGTTCTCAAAGTAAAGAGATCTGGAAGCGTAATGATTGAAAATCCATATGTTATACATCTTGACAAAACAATTCAAGACGCAATAAATTATGCCGACGAAAAAGAGATCTCTGGTCTTTTAGTAATTGATTCTAATTCTAAAT
The DNA here is from genome assembly GCA_012030815.1 of Nanobdellota archaeon. The sequence goes on from JAAUVF010000119.1 coordinate 3,269, forward strand.
TAGTCGGAATAGTTACAGATAGAGATCTATTATTTGAAACTAATACTACTCATCTTATCAAAGATGTTATGACAAAAGATGTAGTTACTGCTAAACTTGGTGTGAGCTTGGATGAAGCAAAGAAAATTTTACATCAACATAGAATCGAAAAATTACCAATAGTTGATGAAAATGGCTCTATCAAAGGTCTGATTACAAGTAAAGACATTACAAATATTGAAGATTATCCTTCTGCATCAAAAGATAAGAAAGGAAGACCTCTTGTTGGAGCTGCAGTAGGTGTAAAAGGTGATTTTATGGAAAGAACAGAATCGCTACTTGAAGCAGGTGCAGATGTACTAGTTGTTGATATTGCTCATGGTCACAGTGAAAATGCAATTAGCACAATTCGTAATATCAAAAAGGCATTTCCTAAATGTGAATTAATTGCTGGAAATATTGCAACTGCACAAGGTGCAGAGGATCTAATAAAAGCTGGAGTAGATGCAGTTAAGGTTGGTGTAGGTTCTGGCTCAATTTGCATTACGAGAGTAATTACTGGATCTGGAGTACCACAATTAACTGCAGTAATGGATTGTGCCAAAATTGGAAGAGATCATGGCATTCCGATTATTTCTGATGGTGGAACTAGAACTTCTGGTGATGCTACAAAGGCATTGGCTGCCGGTGCATCTTCTGTAATGGTAGGCAGTATGCTTGGAGGGACAGATGAATCTCCTGGAACTGTATTGACAAAAAATGGTAAACGATTCAAGATATATCGTGGAATGGCGTCACTTGGAGCTTCTTTAGGAAGAAAATCCAAAGAAACAGGTTCAATTTCGTTTGATGAAGATCTTAATGATTATGTTGCAGAAGGAGTTGAAGCAATGGTTCCATACA
>JAAUVF010000120.1 GCA_012030815.1 Nanobdellota archaeon
TCAATACATGAAGATGATTACTTTGCAAAAAGTCCATGACGCACTAGTACAAGAGAAAAACCAAGTTATAGTACCAAAAGAGATTGCAGACAAGGCAAGAACTGCAATTGAAAGAATGCTTGCAATCAGTTAGGCTCATTTTTTAACTAACTGTAAATACATCTCACATTACTCTGAACTTTGTGAAAATCATCCTTCTTTTCTTATTTTTACTATTTCCAATTTCTACAGCATATGCACAGACTGGAGATGATGCACCGCTTTCCCTTGATAGTATTACCCAAAAACTAGTTGAATTATTTCAGTCCGATGGTAAGGGAACTGTATTTCTCTTATTCATGTTAGGCCTTGCAATTTACTCTGTATTTGTCTGGTTTTTTTATCGTTATATATCACGACGAGAACTTATTCCAAAATTCTATGAAAAGAAACAAGACTTTCTTAAAAAATCTAAAATCAAAATTGTGTTATATCTGACAGCATACGCTGTGCTATATCCAGTAATTATTTTTGTTTGGTTTTTGATTTACACATTTTTGATCTTTGTAACTTCACATGACCTAAGTATTGATCTAGTCGGATTTGTCTCATTATCTCTACTTGGGGTGATTCGTATCACTGCATATTTCAAAGAAGATCTTGCCCGAGATGTTGGAAAAACAATTCCATTTTCTCTACTGGCTATATTTTTAACCAGCATTCCAATCTATAACAATCCTAATCTTATTCAAATCGATTATCTGGTATCTTCTTTTTCTCAAATGCTACAATATCTTCCAGGAATAATTTCTGGAGTTCTAATACTCTCAATATTAGAAATAATTTTACGTATCTCATTTATCATTAAAAGAAAATTTCTCCCAACATCTAAAGAAAATGATTCTTGATGTTTATCTTTTTTAAATAGAAGCATTTTACAACAATTTCATGACTGGACTATTTTCTAAAAATCCTCAAGTCAAAGAGATACTTGACATGCGAAAGCAAATTCGAAAATTAATCAAACAAAAACAACATGATGATGCTTTGAAATTAGGGTTAGAAATATTGCAAAAATCTCCCGATGAGCAAAATGTCTTGTTTATTGTTGGTGGAATATACTATATGAAAAATAAATATCAAACAGCAATGCCGTACTTTGAAAGGGCTTTGGATATTGGCGCTTATGATGTTGAAGTTTTGATTCTAAAAGCAAACTCTCACTATTTTCTTGGCGAACCAAAAAAGCAATTCAATGCTGCAATAAAGTTAAAGAAATTGATCCAAAAATAAAGCAGTAGCAGAACTGTTATCTAAAATAAATTCAAAATAATCTAAATCTCTAAACTCATATCAATTCCTTTAACAGAATTTGTTATACTTCCAACAGATATGATATCCACTCCAGTCTTGCCAAATTTTGTAATATTTTTGGAATTTATTCCACCTGATGCCTCTAGTAGTACTTTATCTCGTAGTTTCTCTTGTTTTAGTTTCTGAATTGTTTTTTTAATTTGCTCTGGTGTGAAATTATCTAACATAATTATGGTAGCACCTTTCTGTGCAGCTAAAACCGCATCTGCTGTATTTTCAACTTCAACTTCAAATTTTTTGTATTTTCTTTTTGCTTTTTCTATTAGAGATAACAACGAATCACTTACTGCAATGTGATTGTCTTTAATCATCACCATCTCATCTAATCTTAATCGATGCTTGTTTCCTCCACCAATCTCTACTGCCTCTTTGTCAAAATACCTCAATCCCGGCGCTGTCTTTCTTGTAGCATAAATTTTGGTTTTGCTTGGAATTTTTCTTACCAATTGATTAGTTTGAGTAGCAATCCCGCTCATTCTTGTTAGTAGATTTAGTGCAGTTCTCTCACATGTAAGGATATTTCCAGAATATCCTGTTATCTCTAGTATGACATCCTTTGGTTTTATTTTACTGCCATCTTTTTTTATTATCTTTACATTACACCCTTTTAGTTTGAAGATCTCTTTTGCATGATCCACTCCTGCAACAACTGCTGCCTCTCTTGAAATAATTTTGGCTGTAATTTTTTTCTTTGATAGTAAAGAACTAGTGATATCTCCTTTACCAATATCTTCAGCTAAAAATTCCTTTAGCTGTTTTTTAGAATTAAATGAAATCATAATGATATGATGATGATTCTATGATTTTAAAGATTTTACGTAACTTTGATTGCGTATTTGCCTTTTTGTTTAATTCCCAAGGTTTTTGAAACTTGGGAATTTGTTGGGTCTACAACTAGTACGACTCCATTCCAATCCGGTGTGAGGTCTGATGATTTGCATGCTGGACATACTTTGCCTGTTGTTACATACTTGCATTTTCTACAAGCCATCTCTCGAGCCATTTAACTTGCCTCTACTTTAGCTTCTTTTGAATCACTAGAACCGCCAGATGATTTTTTAATCTCTTCTTCAATCCATGCATCTGCACCAAGGAATGGTTGTCTGCATGTGATTCCAATTTTTCCCATTGCAGCAGCTTTACCTAATGATACGGCAGTAATTCTTGCTCTTAATGTGGATCCGACTTTTAATGTTCTACCACTTTGATTAGCTAAAATCATTCCAGACTTTACATCGCTCTTTAGATAGTCATCCATAACTTGTGACAAGTGTAGTAATGCATCAGTTGGACCAATTCTTACAAATGCCCCAAAGTCTGTAATGTCTACAATTTCTCCTTGAACTATTTCTTGGAGTTTTGGATAAAATGTTAATGCTTCAAATTCTACTTTGTGAAAAGTACCACCGTCTCCAGCAATCATCTTTCCCATTTCGTCTACTTTGGCATCTAAAATCATAATGATATATCCTAATTCTGCATTAATCATGCTCTCATACTTGTCTTTGAGTATGTTTGTTGCAGCCTTTTTGAGTGCGGTTCCAAACAAGCTTGGGGGAATCCTAACAACATCAACTAGGGTGGATATAGAAAACAACTGTGTGTTTTTGTTGAATTTGAATTTATGAATCTTTGGGTAATTTGTGCTTGGTTTGAGTAAATTTTTATCAATTTTCCAAAAAATCTGCGTTTTTTTTGAGTGTCTAACCTATGTTTAAATAATGTAAAGCGACTTTTTGACCCAATGGTCGGAGTTGATCAAGTTTTAGAAAAACTTAGCACAGTAATTGATCCAGATTTGAAAAAAGATATCGTATCTATGGGAATGATCAAAGACCTTGAGCTTAATGATAATAATTTGAAATTTACTTTGGAGCTTACCACTCCTGCATGCCCATTTAATGTGGAGATTGAAGATGACGTAAGAAAAGCAATCAGCGAACTCAAAGAACTCAAAAATTTCGATATGAAAGTTACAGCCAAAGTCATGGAAGGCCGTTCCCTTGATGCAGATACTGGAATGGCAACTGTCAAAAATATTATCGGTGTTGCAAGTGGCAAAGGCGGTGTAGGTAAATCCACTGTATCATTGAATTTAGCTTTGGCACTACAGCAAACTGGCGCAAAAGTAGGTCTACTTGATGCAGACATCTATGGTCCTAGCATTCCTTTGATGCTTGGAATGAAGAGTGGTCATATGGAAGTGGAAGACAACAAACTACAACCAGCAAAATACAATGGACTGCAAGTAGTGTCTTTTGGATTTTTTGCAGAACAATCACACCAAGCAGCAATTTACAGAGGTCCAATTATTTCTGGAATCTTAAAACAATTCCTGGTTGACACAAATTGGTCTGACTTGGATTATCTTATTGTTGATCTTCCACCAGGTACTGGTGATATCCCATTAACTCTTGCACAGACAATTCCAATCACCGGAATTTTAGTAGTTACAACTCCACAAGATGTCGCAAGTAACGTTGCAGTAAAGGCAATTGGTATGTTTGAAAAACTAAACGTCCCAATTATTGGTGTTGTAGAAAACATGAGTCACTTTATCTGTCCTAGCTGTACTGAAAAACACTATATCTTTGGTGATGGTGGTGCACAAAAAATCAGTGAGCAATTCAAAATTCCATTCTTGGGCGAAATTCCATTAAACTCTGGAATAATGTCTGGCTCTGATTTAGGCAAACCAATCATGATTACTAGTCCTGATTCTCCAAGTGCAATTGCATTTAGAACTAGTGCAAAAATATTGCGGCTCAATGTAGCATTCTTGCTGCAAAGATGCAA
>JAAUVF010000121.1 GCA_012030815.1 Nanobdellota archaeon
ATGATTTTGAATTTTTCGGTAATGTAAACAAAGCCAATGATTTTATTGATGGCATTAAATCTGGAAAATTTTTTTATTCTCACTTGTGGTATCTTATACTGCAACTTGTGAAATACCTGGAATAACATTTGCTGGTGCTAATAAAGATTCCCTAAAATTTACTCCTCCTGCAGATGCTGAATATCTTTACTATGGTTATTGTAAAACAATTGATAAATTCCAATGACTCCTGATGGTAAACCTACTCCCGCATTACTTACTAAAACTGCATTGGAATCCTGTAGCATACCTCATATCGTAATTAATGGAGGAAGTAAAATCTCCCCACAACTACCATTTATCCAAACTGGTTTGTTACCGGGAAAAATATCTCAATAGAATCCGCAATGAGTGATTCTCAAGTATCTCAAGCAGTAGATTATGGTAGAATGGTAGGAAGAACGCTTGCATCAATGACTGATTGTTTGGTGATAGGGGAAAGTATCCCTGGTGGTACTACTACAGCTCTTGCAGTAATGCGAGGATTGGGATTCAAAGCTAAAGTGAGTTCTAGTATCCCAAATAATCCTGTGGAACTAAAAAATCAAATTGCAAATACCTCATTAGAAAGAATTTCTTCTGACAATCCATATCATATTGTATCCAAGGTTGGTGATCCTATGATTGCTTTCGTCACTGGCATGTTAAGCTCTGCATCTGAAATTACTAAAGTAATGTTGGCAGGTGGTACACAAATGACTGCTGTTTTAGCATTTGCTTCTAAAATAGGATTCAACGAGCAAAATACTGCTATTGGTACTACGTCGTATATCACTGATGATGAAAGTGCTAATTTTAAATCACTTGTTTCAGAAATTGCCGATATACCTGCTATATCTGTAAACCCTGGACTTGTAAATTCTAAATTTTCTGGACTCAAAGCATTCTCACAGGGATTTGCAAAAGAAGGCGTTGGAGCAGGTGGTAGTATTATTGCATCTATGATAAAAACAGGAAATAATGCAATTAATTTTCTAACATTATCTGAAAATGAATACCATCGACTCTTTACTTCACTGTGACTGATTTAGCCAAGTTTCTAGGATAATCTGGGTCTGTCTCTTTTTCAATTGCAGCATAATATGAAAGCAATTGTATTGGGATTGTTTCTGAAATAGGATAGACCAATTCACTAGTTTTTGGAATTTCTATCCAATAATCATACACATCATTTTTTTCATCTGATATGCCAATGATCTTGGCACCACGGGCTTTAATTTCTCTAGCGCTAGTTAATGTGTCCAAATATGTAGAATCATTTGGATTAATTATGATTACAAATACATTAGAATCCATCAATGCAAGCGGTCCATGTTTTAATTCCCCCCCCGCAATTCCTTCTGCATGAATGTATGTGAGTTCTTTTAATTTCAAAGCTGATTCTATAGCTATTGGATAATGAATTCCTCTACCTAGAACATAAATATCTGAAATTTCTTTAATTTCTTTTGCAATCTTTCTTATTTGACCATGATTTTCAAGAATCTTTGCAATTGATTCTGATATTTCTTTATAATTGATCTCAAATTTTCCATTACATATCTCGTCTACAATTTTGTATATTACCATAATTTGTGATGTAAAACTTTTTGTTGCAGCAACTCCTATCTCTGGACCACAATTCATGCCAATTATGATGTTTGATTCCCTTGCCAAAGATGATGTAAGTGAATTAACTATAGCGATAATCTTACAGTCTACTTTTTTAGCAATATTTACAGCTTCTAACACATCCGCACTTTCACCACTTTGTGAAATTGCAATTAATGTTGATTTAGGCTCTATTATGTCTGATGAAAATTGTAATTCACTTGAAATTATAGTATCTACTTTAATTTTTGCATATTTTGCTAAAATTTGTTTAGCAATCAAGGCTGCATTATAACTGGTGCCACTTCCTGTGATGTAGATATTATTTGAATTTTTAATATGAACTGCTGCATTTTTAATGGCATTTTTTGTATTCTCTCCTGACTTGAATATGATATCTGGCTGTTCTGAAATTTCTTTTAATGTGAAATGTGCATAATCTCCTTTGTATGCATCTGCAAATTCTTTTGATACTTTTGTAATTTGTTGCTTAACTGTGTTTCCATTGAAATCAAAAATTTCCAATTTATCTTTATCAATTATAACAAAATTTCCATTTTCAATGTAAATAGCATTATCTGTTTGTTCAATGAATCCTAAAACATCGCTTGAGAGAAAATAACTATTTTTTCCAATTCCTACAATTAATGGCTCATGAAATCTTGCTGCAGCTAATTGACCGTTCTCAAACATTGCAACAAATGCATAATTGCCTTTCAATTCTGAAACTGTTTTAATTATGGCACCTTTGACATTCTTTATACTCTCATAATTTTTTTGAAGTAGATTTGCTATTACTTCGCTGTCTGTTTCACTTTTGAAAATATATCCCCCTGCTTCTAATTCCTTTTTTAATTGTTCAAAATTTTCTATGATGCCATTATGTACTATTGCTAGTTTTCCAGAATTGCTTGGGTGTGGATGTGCATTTACATCTGTTACTTTTCCATGCGTTGCCCATCTGGTGTGTCCTATACCAATTTTTCCAGGTAATGTATCGAGTTGAACCTTGGAATTTACCTCCTCTACTTTTCCAGTTCCTTTTTTTAATTCAATTTGACTATTTGATTCAGTTGCAACTCCAACACTATCATATCCTCGATATTCCATTCTTTTTAGTCCTTTGACTATTATTGGTGCTGCTATCTCATTTCCATAATATCCAATAATTGAACACATGATTATTCTATTTGATAATATGAGGGGTTATTTACTGTTAGACTTGTTTTTTATAATTAGTTAGTTGAAGAACTTTCTACCTTTTCTTCTGTCTCTTCTTCAGATGAATCTACATCTGAATTTACTTCGTGACTTGCTTCTGGTTTCTTGGTACTTTCTAACATACTTGGAATATTAGATTCTGGTGAAAAGTGAATGTTTTTCTCTTCTTCAAGTGTTACAATATATGATGGAATGTCTACTTTTCTATCTCCAATCATTATGTGTCCATGAATCACTGCCTGTCTTGCTTGATAAGGTGTTTTAAATCCAAATTTTCTTGTTACTAGGGTTTGTAATCTGCGTGAAAGTAAATCGTTAACTTGAAGATTCAATACATCATCTAATGTTGATTCATTGCTAACCAAGCCAATTCTTGATAATGACTTCATTAAGATTGGCTCTTTTTCTAATCTAATTTCTTGTCTTAATGCAAGTAATGATCTTGCTTGATGTCTAACTCGAGATAATTCTGTATGTGCTTTCCATAATTCTCTTTTTGATCTTAAACCAAATGTTCCAAGAGTTTTTAATTCATCCATTTTTAATTCATAATTTAGTGGTCTCTTTGGTTTTCGCCACATGCGTCTTGGATATTTAGGATCTCCCATTCAATTCACCTATTTCTTTTTCTCCGCAGGTGCTGCTTTCTTTTCCTCAACTGGTTTTGCTGCTGCTGGTTTTGCTGTTGCAGCTGCTCCAGCTGTAGGTGCTGCAGGCACTGCTGCAGGTGCAGCTGCGGCCGCAGGTGCTGCTTTACCTGCTTTTGCAACTCCAACTGCTCCACCTTTTCTACCTGTAGTTCTTGTACATTGTCCTCTAACTTTTAATCCATACATGTGACGATAACCTCTCCAACTATTTGTGATTCTTTCTCTTTCAATGTCGTTTCTTAATGTAAATGGAATATCTGATGTTAACAAATGCATATTTGCTCCAGTTTCAATATCTTTTCTTCTGTTGAGAAACCATGCTGGAAAATTTCCTGCAATAGGATTTGTGATTAATTTTTCAATTGATTCAACATTGGATTCCGACAGAAAACCAATACTCGTATTAGTGTTAATTTTTAAAGTATCTAGAATTGCAGTAGCAAAATTGTACCCTATTCCCTTAATCTGGGTTAATCCAACAATGGCTTTTTTAGCTCCTGGAATGTCGTTCCCTACAATCCTTACAATGTGTCTATATTCTTGAGTGCTCAAGTATTCAAAAATTCTTAGTTACCCCGATAAAAACCATGCTAGGCGTCAATTCACTGTCTTTCAATTAGAGCCTTCCTATGAT
>JAAUVF010000007.1 GCA_012030815.1 Nanobdellota archaeon
TTGGTGCTTTAGCAGCTTTTGGTGCTTTAGGTTTTGCTTTGATTACTATTTCTTCTTCAACTTCTGGTTGAGATTTTGCAATTGTTTTTGCTTCAATAGAATCAGCTTCTACTCTAGCACGTAGTTTTGCTTTGTATTTCAGGTTTCGTGGTTTTGTTCTTAATCTGTATCCACAACATGGACACCAAAGACCTTCCCATTTGATGAATATTTCACAAATTTGACATCGACGTTGTCCAGAAGCATATCTTCCAGTTCCAACAGGCTTTTGAGCCTTATATCTTACGCAAATTCCTTTACAAGTCATCTTAGTAATTTATTATAGAAATCATAACTATATAAGGATGGATAGATAATTTTTTCAAAATATTACTAGAAAATATGAATTTATTTTAAGTTATGATGCGATCAATGTTATTTGTTTGGAAGAAAAACACAAAATCTTCAATAAATATGTATAGCTATTTTGAGAAAATTTTTTTGAGTATTATTCATCATATTCTAGAAAAATATATTGAAAATGTATAAAAAATTATCCAGTTAATGAAAGTGGCAAAATAGAATATCGAAACCCTTCTCTTTGTGAGATATATTTTGCTGAAAGCATATCACGCTTTCCTCTTTGATTGAAATTTTTAATTTTAAGACTAGTTTTGTGTTCATCAACAAACTCTAATTCAAAAGAAGAGCAAAATTTCAGATTAAGCATATCTACAATTTCTTTTGCGATATTCATGTTACCGTTACCAATTTTAACTATTTTACGTCTAGCTCTTAAACCACCTAAAATTTTGATGATATGCAGTACTGATTCTTCAACAGATAAATTAAAAGAACTTTCAATTTCTCGTCCAAAATAAAAAATAGAAAGGCCAATTATTTGTCCAGGATCAATTCCAATAACTAGATCTTGTTCATAACCCAAAGATAGTTTTTGAATCATCAATCCACGAATAACGGTATGATGTTGTTCAAAGATATCTTCGTGTAACATTGGTTTTTCACATGCTTGGGGAGCTTCTCTCATAGTTGTAAAAATTAAATCGCCATCATAATTTGGAATATCATCAGGAAGTATAGAATCAAAAGAGAGATTTAGAGTTTTTAGATAAGTTGAGAATCTATAATAGGGCTTACCATACGTAGTAGCAATTCCAATACGAGTATTGAGTAATGGATCGATGTTATAGAGAAACAAAATATGTGATTTAGGTTTATGCCTTCAAAACAGTTGACACGACGTGCTTCACGGCTTCATCAAAATGAGCATCAATGTTTGATTGAATTTCAGTTACTTTGGATTTACCTTCTTTAGCAATTTTTTCAGACTCTACAGATGCTTTTGTTTTAGATGCATTGATAATATTTTCAGCTTCTTTTGTAGCCATTTCTCGTGTTTTTTCTAAGAGTTTATCAATTTCATTTAATGCTTTTACTGAGAGCTGTTTTTTCATATCAGCAACTTTACCATTAAGGGAGTCCAAATTATCCTCTAAACCATTCAATGATTGAATAATTTCAGTTACTTTGGATTCAGCCATACTACTCATGATGTTTCATTTCTTCAAATCCAATACTTAAATCATTCAATTTAGGCGTCATTTTAGGCATAATAAGAGAAAGAAATCAACCTGAAGTCAAAAGTAGGATTGCTCTTGCAAGATCGCCTTTTGCTTCTTCTAGTGCAGTTTTAGCCTTTTCTTCATCCACACCAGCTTGCTGACTGACTAACTGAATATCTTCATCAGAAAATATCGGAACCTCTAATTCTCGCTCTTCATAACTATCAGCAGTAACTGTAAAGATGGAGTTATCCTTTGCCTTCATCTCAGTAACAGATGGTTTTGACACAATGATCTCTTTTTTATCAGTCTTGATTATTACCTCTTGAACATTAGGGATCTCTTTCATATCAAGCCCCATTTTATCCATCATTCTTCGCATTTCACGATTTCCACCGCGCATCATGATGTTATTTCTCCTGTATGACTTTTTAAACTATCTCTGACTCGAACTGCCATTCCTCGATCAAAATCAGAGATCATGTTAGAAGATAAAACCGCTTTTCCAACTGCAATTACTTTATTTTTATACAACACAGGAGTATCTGATGCAATTCGTATGTTATTACCACACCATACAACATGTTTACAGAATACTGATTTTCCTTCTTGAACAAACGGAGCGGCGTCTTGATTAATTTCTAAACAGTTTTCTTTGAATTTTTTACTTTTTAACAAAATCTGAGCAAAATAAGGACTAATAGCCAAACCTCCATCAATTCTTAATGTACATAGTAATCTTCCTTTTTCAGATACAGTTTTAATTCTCCCAGTTTTTCTTGAGTAAACTATTTCAATATTTTTAGGCAAGTATCTTGAAACTCCATTTCCAAATAATGCATCAATTGTGTGTTTTAATTTGAGAATTTGGTCCACAAAGTAATTACCTGCTATTCGGAATATTAGTTCAATGCAAGTATATATTATTAGTAATAAACTATATAGATTATAATTATCAATGTAGATTATGACGGAAAAAGAGGAAATACGAAAAATTCAGTTCACAGGCAAGTCGTCATACATAGTTTCATTGCCTAAACAGTGGATTATGGATCTTGGCCTCAAACAAGGTGATCAGATTAGAATGTTAAGAAAAGATTCTTCAACATTAGAAATTTATCCGCCAAAATTTGAAACTAGATCCCAAAAAAAGAAGATGCCACAATTGAGATAGAAAATGAAGAGACGTTTGCGATTGTAAGAAAATTAATTTCATTATATTTTTTAGGATATAAAACGATTAATGTCAAACCAAAAAATGGAAGATTAAATCCAAATCAGCGGAATGCAGTCAAAGAAGCTGTAAAAAGAATGTTGATGGGGTCTGAAATTATTTCAGATTCTACCAGTGGGATTACAATTCAAGTTCTTGTAAATTTACTAGAACTTAGTGTGGACGGAGCAATCAAGCGTATGATTCATCTAGCTAAATCAATGTCAAATGATGCGATTTTAGCAATGAGTGAAAATAATTTGGAGCTTGCACGTGAAGTAATTAACACAGACGATGAAGTAGATAGATTTGGATTTTATATTATTAGACAATTAAAAATTGCAATTCAAAATGAACATATGTTAAAGGAAATGGGTTTTAAAAATGCTAGAGATTGTCTCGGATATAGATTAGTTGTAAAAAATATTGAAAGAACTGGAGACCATGCAGTATTAATTGCAAACGACATATTGGAATTTAAAAAAGCAGTAAAGAAAAGACATTGTGGAAAAAATTCAAGAAATGAACGAATTTTTCTCTATCTGTTTTAGATGATTCATGTTTGGCCTTATTCAAAGAAGATTATGTCCAAGCTGAAAAAACAATTGAAAAGACAAATGAGATTGTAAAATATGAGAAAAAAGTGAGAGATGCATCAAAATCACTCAAAGATGATGAGGAGATTTACAGAATTCGAAGAATGACTGAGAACATAAGAAGAATATCTGAGTATGCTAGTGATATAGCCGAAATTGTTCTTAATATGAATATAGAAAAATCATTAAAGAAAACTGCATAATCATGCGTAAAATAGGCATGTCCAAAAGCATTAATTTTTGTAATAAAAAAATTAGTGAAGCTTTAACTTGAGTGATACAAAGCGGTATAGTAAATAAAATGAATTCTGCAATATTGATTACATATGATAAAGATGATGCAGTAACTGAAGCAATAGGATTGTGCGATGCTGCAGGAATACGTGTTCTACATACTATAAAACAACATTTTCTAAAAAAACCAAAATACGGTATAGGAGGAGGAGTGTTAGAGAAATTAGTAGAAATTGCAGATAAGCTAAAACCAGACGTTATTGTTTTTGATGAAATATTAAAACCAAGTCAAAATTACAATTTAGCTTCTGCATTACATAGAGAAGTTTTAGATAGAGAAGCGCTCATTCTAGAAATTTTTGAGACTAGAGCATCCAGTGCAGAATCTAAGTTACAAGTAAAATTGGCTCAGCTTCGATATGAGTTGGTAAGAGCTAAAGAAAAAGTAAGACTCTCCAGTATGGGGGAACAACCAGGATTTATGGGAATTGGAAAATTTGAGATCGATGTGTATCATGATGATATTAAACATAGAATGCAATCAATAAAATCAAAACTTGAGAAAGCTGGAAAACAAAGAGAACTCCACAGACAAGGAAGAAAGAGACTTGGATTCAAGACTATATCACTAGCAGGATATACTTCATCTGGAAAAACTACATTATTTAATAAAATCACAGGTGAATCTAAAGAACAAAGCAACAGTCTATTCACAACCCTCTCTACAACTACTAGAAGATTTTCAATTGATCAGGAACCATTTTTAATTGCAGACACTGTTGGATTCATTAGTAAATTACCGGCATATATGATTGATGCGTTCAAATCAACATTGGAGGAATTAATTCATACAGATATCATAATAGTTGTAATTGACATTAGTGATTCTTTGTTTGAATTAAGAAAAAAATTTGCTAGTTGCATGAGAACTTTAAGTGAATTAGGTGTTGAAATGGATAGAATAATTTTTGCTTTAAATAAATCAGATTTGTTAACAGCTGATGAGATTGAAGAAAAGATAGAAATTCTTAATTTAAAAGATTATAAAAAACGAATTGTTGTTTCAGCCAAAACAGGACATAATCTTATTGAATTAAAAAATTTAATTAAAGCAATTATTCAAAATCAAAAATCGCCAGAATTTAAAAAAGAGACTCCTATGGGGTTTGATAACACATATGGTAATTGAAGTTGTAAGAATTGGACAGCGAGTAGTTAGAGATGATAGAGTTACTACACATGTGGCTTTAGTTGCAAGAGCTTTTGGATGTAATAAAATATTCATGACTGAAGTAAATCCTGAGATTAAAGACACTTTAGAAAAAATTAACAATACATGGGGTGGAGATTTTTCTGTTGAATTTATCGATAATTGGAAATCAATAGTTAAAATGAAGAAAAAAGAGAGTAAGATAGTTCATCTCACAATGTATGGAGAAAGTATCAATGATATAGATGAGCAGCTTAGAAAAGAAGAAAATTTACTAATAGTTGTAGGTGCTGAAAAAGTTCCAAGAGAAATATATGATCTTGCAGATTATAATGTAGGGGTAGGAACCCAACCTCATTCAGAGATTAGTGCTTTAGCAATAATTCTTGATCGCATTCAAAAAGGAGAGCAATTTAGGAATAGTTTTCCAGGTGCTAAAAGAAAGATCATACCCACAAAAAAAGGTAAAAACGTGCTAGTGGAAGGAACAAGGGATTAATAATAGAAAATCATCAGTCAATAAAGTTGGTAGACAAATACGAAGATCCTTTTGTTAGAATAGCATCCATGATAGGAGGAGATGAATATCTCAAGGTTGCAAGATCACTTTTGAAGGCAGAAGATGCCACAGATGAGGAAATTGCAAGTTCCACAGGTTTGAGGATTAACATGGTAAGAAAGGTATTGTATGATCTTTTTGGGAAATCACTTATCACAGGAATTAGAGTAAAAGATGAACGTAAGGGATGGTTTGTCTATAGATGGAGAACACGTAGAGAGGAAGTAGAACATTTCATAGAAAGCCAAAAAAAGAAAATTACAGAAAGACTACAACAAAGATTTGATTATGAAAATTATTCAGATTTTTATCATTGCGGAAATGAAGATTGTCATAGGGTTACATTTGAGGATGCTCTAGAAGGGATGTTTAAATGCCCATCATGTGGAAACGTATTGAATTTAAAAAAGAATGATAAATCTAAAAAAGCATATTCAAAAAAATTGATGAAATCAAAAAAGATATGCAACAGACATTTTGAGATATTAAAAAATAGATCAAATGATAAAAAACCAACGATAATTTATCATCCTAACAATTAGATTACAATCAAAAAACTTAGAACACATCATAAATTTGATATTAAAGTTACTAAATTAAATAGGAGAATTTTATAGATATAACCTGAATCAAATAACTACAACAAATCCATCTACGGGTGAAGAAATTGCAAAGTACACTGTGATGGATAAAGATCAGGTATTTCAATTAGTTGGAAAGGCAAGAAGAGCTTTTCCCGAATGGAAAAAAGATTTTGAAAAACGTAGAAGTTACATTTACAATTTGGTCGAATATTTAAAAAAGAACAAAATGGAATTGGCCAAAGTTGCAACATCTGAAATGGGAAAAACAATCAAAGAGTCAATTGGTGAAGTTGAAAAATGTGCATGGGCATTAGAATATTATGCAGATAATGGTGATAGTTTACTTGCCGATGAAGTATTAAATACAGATGCAAGAAAAAGTTTTCTTACTTTTGAACCACTTGGAGTGATTGGTTCAATTATGCCATGGAATTTTCCTTATTGGCAAGCTCTAAGATTTGCTGCACCTTGTTTAATGGCAGGAAATGTCATTGTAATGAAACCATCTAGAGTGACCATGCAATCAGGAATAGAGATTGAAAAAGCATTTACAGAATCGGGTATGCCAGATGGAATATTTCAAACAGTAGTAGGAAGTGTAGAATCTGCTAATCATCTAATAGATTCTGATGTCAATGCAGTGACATTTACAGGAAGTACAAATGCGGGTGCAAAAGTAGGTCAAAGAGCTGCTATGAATTTAAAAAAATGTGTTTTAGAACTTGGGGGAAGTGATCCATTTATTGTATTAGATGATGCAATTATCGAAAAAGCTGCCGAAGGTGCAGTTAAAGGTAGATTCATTAATTGTGGTCAAAGTTGTGTTGCATCTAAAAGATTTTTTGTTGGGAAAAATATTGCCAAAGACTTTATTGAATTATTTATCAAAAAAGCATCACAACTAAAAGTAGGAGACCCTACTTCGATTGAGACAGATATTGGACCATTAGCAAGCAAAGATGGATTAGAAACTATTTCGGGAATTGTAGAAGATGCAAAAATAAAGGTGCTGAAATTTTGTTAGGAGGTTCAGAAATTGATGGGAAGGGATACTTCTATCACCCCACAATTCTTACAAATATCAAACCAGACATGAGAATTGCTACTGAAGAGACATTTGGACCAGTTGCACCAATAACAATAGTTGAAAATGAAAGTGAAGCAATAAAATTTGCAAACAATTCAGAATTTGGATTAGGTGCAACAATTTGGACCAGAGATTTAGCAAAGGCTGAAAAAATGTCTAGGAGGATAGAATCTGGAATAGTTAGTGTCAATAATGTTGTACTCTCAGACCCAAGAATTCCGTTTGGCGGAATAAAGCACAGTGGGTTTGGAAGAGAATTATCAAGATATGGACTTCTTGAATTTGTGAATATTAAATCAGTTAGATTCTATGATAATCTAAGCCATCATCATTATGTAGAGTAAGCTACCATCAATCTTCATCTTCATCATCATCTTCTTCCTCATCATAATCACATTCTTCTAACTCGATATGAGTGGGATTATGATTTTCATCAAAGTAGATTTCAACACATATATCAGATGCTAAAGTCGAGGCTAAAGTTTCAGCTAGTTCTTTAGGAAAAACACTGTCTAAACTAGAACGTGTAGAATATTTGTATTCAGTAATTTCGTCTTCATGATAGAAATCTATTTCAATGTCACCATTAGTATATTTTCTGACTCCCACAACCTGACCAAATATACTGTAAGACAAATCTAATTCCTTTTCTGTGAAACATCCTTAGTTAGAGTTTCAGCTAATTGTTCATAATATTCTCTAGTTTTTCCAGTTTCTTTTAATTTTGATTCTTCGATTTCATTTAGCTCTTTATCGATCTTTTTTGAAACATATTGTAAACGAGCTTCAGCCATCATAAACAATTTATTATTTTCTTTCCACAAATGTTCTGTTATGTGTTCTACATACTGCTGCATGTCACTAATCAATTTAGTAGAGTCACCAGTTAAAATATAATTTTTGGCAGATATTTCCATTTCTTTTCCAAGTTCTCTAGAACGTTCATGATCTATAAACATCATTGCAATTGGACCCATATGACGTGGCATTCCTGCTTGCTCTAATGCAGGAAATAAAGAATTCTCTTCTTTATTATGATGACAAACATCAGTAAAATTTTTTGAGAAATCAATAACTGGTAATAAGATGGTTTCAGGAATTTGTTTACCATCATTAAGAAGCTGAATAGTAGATTCCATTGCTTTAATGACTTTTTCAATTAGTTCATGATCTCGTCGTAA
Source organism: Nanobdellota archaeon (assembly GCA_012030815.1). The sequence continues at coordinate 8,227 of JAAUVF010000007.1, forward strand.
TGATGTAGTTGACATAATTAATAGAAATAAAATCCAATATCTATATCTTATTCAAATTTTTAAATAATTAAAAGATAGGAAATTAGTTAACGAATTGTTCGTTAACAATTTTGTGTCTTTAACGATTAGAGAGGCTTTTTGCTTTAACAAATGCCCAAATCTTTTTTGTCATTTCACTTGGTGCAATAGGTTTGTTACCAAAAACTTGTTCTACAGTTTCTTTACGACCTGCAAAACTAATTGCATAACCACCAAATGCTGGTTTTTTAGACTTGCCTGATGATTTTGCGCCAGTCTTTGATTTTTTACTAGTGCTTTTAGTTGTAGTTTTCTTTTTTGTAGCTTTCTTTTTTGCTGCCAATTTCTTATTGTATCTTAAATTAAGTATAATAACTTACACTTTTGTATAATGCAAAACAAGGTAATTTTCAAGTTTTTTTATTGCATTTAATCTGAGTCTAGGTGATTTTATGATTTTATCAAAACCTTTACCCTGAACAAAAGTAATTGCATCAGTTCCTCCAATAATAAATGGAGCAACAGTAATCAAAATTTCATCAAATAAATTATTTTGAATAAATTGCCAATTAACAGTACCACCACCTTCTACCAAAACTGTTTTAATTTTTCTTTTACTTAGGTTATTCATTAAAGATTTTATATTTACAGATTTTTCACCTGTCATAATTATTTCAACGGGAAATTTTTTTAATTTTTGTAAATTAGATTTGCTAATTTGTTTTGAAACAGCAATTATTGTAGGAATTTTATCAGATGTCAGTAAAATTTTTGAATTAACATTTATTGTTCCGTTTGAATCTAAAATTATTCGAAGAGGATTTGTTCCTTTTGCATATCTTACTGTAAGGAGTGGATCATCTCGATGTACAGTGTTTTTTCCTATAAGAATTGCATCAACTTTGGAACGAAGTTTATGAATTCTAATTTTATCTTTTTTTGAAGATAAATTTGAATCTCCTAAACGTGTAGCAATTTTTCCATCTATGGAAATTGCTGCACTAAGAATTACATGTGGTCTAGATTTTTCCATGAACTATTTTACCTCCGATCATTACAGCACGAATATTAGATTCAGATGCTCTATGTACTATAGATGCATGTGGATTATGCATTGGTTCAATATCTAATGCATGTTTGTCGATAAAAATTCCATCTGCAAATTTACCATTTTCAATTACACCGATATCTTTTTTCAAAATTTTTCCACCATTCACAGTTGCCATTTTTAGAATTTCTTTTGGATCTATTCTTTTTTTATGAATACCCATGGTTACTTTCCACAGGTAATCCATTTCCCTAAACATATCAGGAGAGTTTATCATGACATTATCAGTACCCAGTGCTATCGTACAACCAGATTTTTTCATTAATTCAATATCAGGAATCCCTTCAGCAAGAGCAGCATTTGCTCTAGGACAAATTACAATTCCACAAGATTTTTTTGAAGCAGAGCGTAAATCATTTGATGTTGCATATGTCATATGAACCAAAAAATGAGGTTTCATATTCAATGCACGTGTTGTTTCAGATTTTCCGGTAGTTTTTTTTGATGTAGAAACACTTTGTTTTGTTTCAGATGAATGAATAGCTCTAATTTTAGATGTTTTAGAATAGTAATTAAGCACTGAAAAGCTATTTTCATTTGCTCCACTTACCCCAATACCATCACATTTTTTTAATAATTCTATGAATTCATGTATTTTAGATTCAGGTAAAGGAATATTTTTTTTAATTTCAGTTTGTCCTTGGTAGAACTCTAATCGTCCAAGAATTATTGGACGTATAGATAAATTAGAAAGAGCATTTTTTAGCAGTAAAATACCTTCAATCCCACCTTCTCTAAAATCCACAAAAGTTGTAATTCCTTTATTTATCATTGATTGACATGAATTTCTCATAAAACTCTCAAGATGTTTTTTATCCGTATTTTTTAGAATTCGTGGTTTAACACCAGACACAGGATGAATTCGTTTGTCAACAGAACTGTTTAGAACAACATCCTTCCAATAGAGTCCCCTATATGAGTATGACAATTTACAAATCCCGGTATTAGCAGTAAGCCTTCACAATCTAATGTTTCTTCATTTACATTAGTTTTAAGATGTGATTTAATTTGTTTAAATTTTGTATCGTGAATTTTTATATCAATAGTTGAAACAAAATCTAGTTCATTACCTAATAGAGCGCTAACATTTTTGATCAGCATGATAATTCATAAACAGTAGGCTTTTCTTTTCCCGAATCTCTAATTTCTCTTATAGTATCCAGAGATTTAGTTGCAAGCTTTACAGCATCTCGAGCAGTTTTTGCATTACCAATCCCACAATTCAATGTAATATTATCTTCTTTTTCAATTAGTGTAATGAAATCCTTAGCAGATTTTTTTGCATCATCATTTGCAACGACCATAAAGTTATCTCCACCCATAAAAAATGTTAGAGAGTTTTTCTGTAAGAAAAATTTAGACATTTTGCATATAGATTAAAGATTATAGATGTAGTCTCATACGGAGAGATAATCTTGCGTCTTGACGTTAGATTCTCTACATCAAAATGCATTATTGAGACATTTTGTTCAGAATTACCATTAATAAAACCAAAAATAGAAAATTCCTTGTTTAGAAAAATCTCATTCTTTTTTCCTTCATATGCTTTCAGATTTGCTTCAAACGGGGAATTATCATGGCCTATAGACATGGATAGTCTTACGTCAAAAGAATGTTCAAGATTTTTTTGAATTTCAATATGATCATCTAAAGTTAATCCATTTGAAACTACAAAAAATTCATCAGATCTATTTAAAAAAACAAGACAGTTTTTTTCTGAGAACAATTTTTGTATTTCACGGTACAATGACGCCTGAAGCATTTGAAGTGCATGTTCTCTATCACTTCCAAGAGTTAAAGTCCAAGGACCATAACCGCTTATCTTCAGTATACTAAGTTGAATCATTTTTGAATCCTTTGTAGTTCATTGAATACTTTTACAACTGATTCTACTGCACGTTCAGAAACAGGCCTAATTCTTGCATATGCATGTCTTTCCTGCATTCCAGGTCCAGTTATTCCTAAAGACACAGGTTTTTGATATTTAATTGATAATGTAGTTAATGCATTTGCCGTAGAATGGGCAATTAATTCATCATGTTTTGTTTGTCCTTTAATTATAGCACCAAGAGTAACTACCCCATCAACATCTTTTTTTGTAATAAAGTATCAATCACTATAGGCATATCATATGCACCTGGAACCTTACAGGTATAGTTTATTTTTAATTTCATTTTTTTGCTTTTTCTTCTGCTATAGCGAGCATTCTAAATGTCACCTCTTCGTTAAATTCCGAAACCACTATTGCAATATTCAAAATTAATGCACCTTAGCAAATTCTAATAATTCTTTTCCATCAATTAATGGAATTGCATTTTGTTTTGCATATTTTTCTGCTTTATCAAGAGATAATGCAGTATAAGTTTGAGCATCCATCATTTCACAAATAGCAGTAACTGGAGTTAATCCAGCAATTTGAGAAAGGTAAACAGACATTTCAGTATGACCTTGTCTTTTTGTCAGTAGACCTTTTGAGGCAATTAGTAATGGAACGTGGCCTGGGGTTTTGAAAGAAGAAACAAATTTTTTCTTTTTGTTTTCAACTCTAAAAATATTTGCCATTTCTCTAATAGTCAATGATCTGTCTTTATCTGTAATACCAGTATAAGTTTGATAGTGATTAACTGATATTGAAAATGTAGGATGATCACCGTATGGAGCAAGTCCCATAATCATTTCTTTATTAGAAATAGGAGATTCTGCTAAAATTTCATGCATATACCGTAATTCTAGTGAATTTGCAAAATTATGATCAATTGCAATACAGAGAAGGCCTCCTGCATGTTGACGCATTCTTGCAACATGTTCAGGCGTTACAAATTCTGCAGCAACCACCATATCTATTTCATTTTCTCTTCCTGCAGAATCAAATAATAATACAAATTCTCCTCGTTTTAGTGATTCAATACCAGACTCAAGTGACATATTAAAAATCATCAGTGAACTAATTATAAAGTTTACTAAAAAATTGGTAGTTACTACAAAAATGGTATAATATTTATTTTATTTTAAAATGTATTTACCAAGAATATCAGTCTCAATGTTAAGTTTATCGCCAACATTTTAATTTTAAAATTTGTTAATTGCATTGTATGTGGGATAAGACATACAGAGGCAATGTTATTTTTAACATCCACCACAGTTAAACTAATTCCATCAATTGCAATTGAGCCTTTTTTCACAACATATTTTGCCAAGTTTTTTGGAATTTCAAACCAAACTTGAACTTCTTTTGGTTTATTTTGTATTTTTTTGATTGTTCCAACACCATCTAC
>JAAUVF010000122.1 GCA_012030815.1 Nanobdellota archaeon
TATTCCAGAATGACAATAACAACATATGGTGATGAAAGGCAAGTTGAACAAATTGTAAAGCAACTTGATAAAATGATTGATACATTAGAAGTAAGACACTTAGATGAGCACAAAACAGTATTTCGTGAACTAAGTATTTTTAAGATAAAACTTGGTAATGCTAATGATAGTATGGAAGTAAACAAATTAGCAAATGCATATGGTGGAAAAATCCATGATGTCCGTAAAGACTCTATGATGGTAGAGTTAACTGCCACACCTGATCAAATTCGAGCATTTGAAGAATTAGTAAAGCCATTTGGAATTATTGATGTTGCAAGAACTGGTGTTGCTGCTTTACAACGGAGCGGAGCATGAGAATTAGAATTTTTGACACTACATTAAGAGACGGCGAACAAACTCCCGGTATTTCATTATCCCCTGATCAAAAACTTGCTATTGCAAAAAAATTAGATATGCTAGGTGTTGATGCAATTGAAGCTGGGTTTCCGGTAATCTCTGAAGGTGAATCAAAAGCTGTTAAAATGATTGCAACTGAAGGTCTATCTGCTGAGATTTGTGGTTTAGCAAGAACTAGTAGAAAAGATATTGATGCTGCAGTTGACGCAGGTTTTGAATTACATTCACACATTTATCGCAACATCTGATATTCACTTAAAGTATAAGCTCAAAATAACCCGTGAGCAAGCACTTGAAAAAGCAATTGAAGCAGTACAATATGGTAAATCCAGAGGATTACAAGTTGAATTTTCAGCCGAAGATGCAACAAGAACAGACCGGGAATTTCTTAAACACATATTTAGTGAAGTTGCAAAAGCAGGTGCTGACAGAGTTGACATTCCTGATACTGTAGGCTATTCGACTCCTGAATACATTGCAGAAATTACTAGAGATACTGTAGAAGCTACAAAACTTCCAGTTAGTGTTCATTGTCATAATGACTTTGGTTTGGCAGTAGCTAATGCACTATCTGGAATAAGAGCCGGTGCTCAATGTGCACATGTTACAATTAATGGAATTGGAGAACGAGCAGGAAATGCTGCACTAGAAGAATTTGTAATGGCATTAAAATGTCTCCCATCTGATCAGACTTATGAGACTGGAATTAAATCTGAATTACTTTATGACACCTCTAGATTCATCTCAAAGACTGTAGGGATTATTGTTCAACCAAACAAGGCAATAGTTGGAAACAATGCATTTGGTCACGAGTCAGGCATTCATACACATGGTGTATTGAGTAATCCACTTACATACGAGCCAATTAGTCCTGAATTGGTTGGACGAAAGAGATGGCTCCAAGTTGGAAACATGCAGGAGTTCATGGAATGAATGCAATGCTTGCAGATTATGGAGTAAAACCAAACGAAGAGCAATCAAAACAAATCTTAGAAAAAGTCAAAGCATTAGGTGATGCTGGCAAACAGATTACAGATGTTGAGTTATTGTCGATTGCAAGTGATGTCTTGGGTGAAAAAGAACTCAAAAGAATTGTACAGCTAACTGGATTTTCTGTTTCAACTGGAATTGGAACAATGCCTTATGCATTTGTAAAATTAAACATTGACGGTGAGGATCACATAGGAACTGATTACGGTGTTGGACCTGTAGATGCAGCATTAAATGCAATACAGAAAATCACTGGCAAAATTTCAGAAATTAAAATTAAAGACTATGGGTTGGCATCGATTTCTGGTGGGTCTAGTGCATTATGTGAGGTAACAGTAAAAGTTGAGGATGCATTAGGAAACAAAGTCTCATCAAAATCTGTAGGCGAGGACATTGTTACAACATCTGTTAAAGCAGTAATTGATGCAATTAACAGAATAATGCTCAAAAAAATGCTTCAAGAAAAACAGATAAGCTAAATCCTAAAATTGTCTTGAAATAATCTTCTATCATGTACAAAATCTCATTAATCACTGGTGACGGTATTGGTCCAGAATTATCAGAATCTGCAATTTCTATGCTTGATGCCATTAATGACAAACTTGGTTTAAAATTTGATGTTACAAAATTATCTGCCGGTGACAAAGCCCTTAAGGAAACTGGCAAAGCATTACCTGAAGAAACAATTCACACAATAAAAAAATCTGATGCATGTTTGAAAGCACCTGTTGGGGAATCAGCAGCTGATGTCATTGTAGTGTTGCGTAGAATGCTTGATTTGTATGCAAATATTCGACCTGCAAAATCATATCCTCACATGCCAGCACTTCGTGATGATATTGATATGGTTATTGTTAGAGAGAACACTGAAGATCTTTATACTGGTAAAGAATTTAGTTTGGGGGATTCAGCAGTTGCATTAAGAATTATTTCAGAAGCTGCATCAAAGCGAATTGCAAAAATATGCATTTGAGACAGCAAAACAGCGTAATTCTATGAAAAAAGTAACATGTGTTCACAAATCAAATGTAATGCGAATCACTGATGGATTATTTGCCAAATCCTGCATTGAAGTAGCAAAAAACTATCCTGATATTTCATTTGAACAAATGTATGTTGATGCATGTGCAATGAACCTCATCCGTCAACCCGAGCAATTTGATGTAATTGTTACTACCAACTTGTTTGGTGATATTTTATCTGATGAATCTTCACAAGTTGTAGGTGGGTTGGGTATGGCACCAGCTGCAAATATTGGTGAGAACTTTGCATTGTTTGAACCGGTTCATGGTGCTGCATTTGATATTGCAGGAAAAAACATTGCAAATCCATCATCATTTCTCTTATCTATTAAAATGATGCTTGATTGGCTTGGTGCAAAACACAGTGATTCAAAATGTATTGAAGTTGGTCAAAAACTAGAATCTACCATTTTCAATTTGGTAAAAAGTGGTGTTAAAACCAAAGATATTGGTGGTACCAAATCTACATCTGAATTTACTAAAGCGATTATTGATAATCTTTAGGAAATTCTTTCAATGTATTCTTCATGAATTCTTTTCTGTGTTTTAACCATCCACAAAAATGCCTGATAATTTGTATCCATAGATGATACTTTGGTTTTTAATTATCTTCTCAAATGTGTAAATTATTTGATTACCTAGCTGGCATTTTGTTAAATATGATTGCATCTCGATATTGTTATCTATACATGTGCCTAACTTTGTCATTACTAATTGCTAATTTTTATAAATTGAAGACTATAACGTCTATTAATGGTTGTTTGCGCTATTTGTAAAATAAATCAAGGCACTTTAAAAATTACAGATGGTAATCCAAAATACAAGGGAAAGCCAATTTGCAAAGAGTGTCATGAGTATAGAAAGCTCTTAAAAGAAACCAAATAGGCTTATTTGGATTCTTTATTTTTATTTTTGTTAGCCCACTCTTCGTACATTTTGATTAACTCGTCTACATCTTTTCCATCTTCAGAATATGTGACTATCACACCAAATGTTCCTTTTGTATCATGCCCTCTTGCAAAATAGCCCCAAAATGAATCTGGTAGTTTCGAAAAGCTCTTAGAATCATGCGATACTCCTATCAAATTATTTCCTATCACTTCAACTACTTTTTTTGCATCTGCTTGTTCTATCATGAATTGCGGTTGTTTGTTTAATAATAAAAATCTGAATTTATGGGCTCAATCTGTCTGGATCTCTTGGATATAGTACGACTTCTCTAACATTATCTATGCCAATTAATGTGGTCATTAATCTGTCCAAACCCATTCCCCAACCTGAATGTGGTGGCATTCCCCAATCAAATGTTTGAAGATGGTCTGCAAATTGATCTGGATTCAACCCTGTTCTTTGAGTCTTGCTTTTAGTATGTCTGTGTTGTGGAGTCTGGTTCCTCCTGAAGATAACTCTAGATACCCAAATTGAAGATCAAAATGGAGCGTTGACAATTTTGGGTCTTCATCTTTTTCTCTAATGTAAAATGGTTTTTAGTTTCATTGGCCAATCTGTAAGAAAATAAAATCCCGGATGATTCTTTCCTATTATTCTCAAATGTGAATCAAGCAAATCATCGCCAAATTCTACTTTCTCACCTGTCTTTTTTTAATTCGCAATTACTTCTGTGTATGTTATCTTTCAAAAGGAGCTTTTGGAATTTCAATTGTATGTCCTATTTCCTCTTGTTCTTTTTTACATTTTTCCG
>JAAUVF010000123.1 GCA_012030815.1 Nanobdellota archaeon
ACTGTTCATGAATTTGAAAACTCTTTGAACCAACTAGGAATTTCAAATGAAGTAATAATTTATCCTAATGTTGATCATGCTTTTGCAAATCCCTCGGGTGCTAGATATGCTCCAGAAGAGTCACAAGATGCATGGCAAAAAACACTTGAATTTTTAAATTCAAATTTGAAGTAATGATTTAAAATTTTCTTAGAATGTTTTTGTTTTTCTTAGAAAAATTGTCACAGATATCATGTAACATACAGTAGCAATGATCTCTGATACTAAAGATGCAATATATGCCTCTATCCCCGCCTCCAGAAAATAATAAAGTGTTGGCCATCTTATTGCTAGATAAATAATTTCACCAACACCAAATGATGAAATCATACTAAAAATTTCTTTTTTAATTAGGCTTGAATTCATTTGCTTGTATCTTTTTCTATTGTCAAAATAAAATAGTACTGAGAAAATTCCAAAATACACAATGTATCCTGTAATTATGGTGATTGTAGTTGTAAGGTGATTTTCATAACCTGATAATGATTGGGCTACAATTGCTGAAAGTGAGGCTGAAACAATAAAACAAATTATAAAATTTCTATTAATTTGAAGTAATTGCTGGTTCATTTTCATAATTCTTTTCAATTCCAGTAACCGTTATTTTATGTTAAGTTCATTAATCCCAATATGGTCGATAGATGTTTCTGGGCTAAAGATGCAATTAACATCGAATATCATGATAATGAATGGGGGATGCCCCAACATGATGACAAAAAATTATTTGAATTTATAATTTTGGAAGGTGCACAAGCTGGATTGACATGGACTACTATTCTTAAAAGACGAGAAGGGTATAGAAAAGCATTCTCCAATTTTGATCCGCTTAAAGTTTCAAAATATTCTTCAAAACATATCGAGAAACTATTAACCAATCCAGAAATAATTCGTAATAAACTAAAGATTAACTCTGCTATCAATAATGCAAAACAATTTTTACAGATCCAAAAAGAATTTGGCTCATTTGACAAATATATTTGGAGTTTTGTGAATCAAGAACCTATAATTAACAATTTTAAAAAGCATTCTGATTTACCGGCATCTACAAACATCTCTAAACACATGAGTAATGAATTGAAAAATCGTGGTTTTAATTTTGTAGGTCCTACAATTTGTTATGCATTTATGCAAGCTGTAGGTATGGTAAATGATCACACTGTGGATTGTTTTCTAAAAAAATTTTCTAAATAATAAACATTTTAGATATTTATATAATTAAATAATTTCTAATGTTTGTTTATGTTTTTTACATTAAACATACTCAAAGACTTTTAACTAAGAAAAAATATCTACTATAGCCTGACATGAAAATATCTCAAAATACAAAAAAATTATTAAATGATCAAATTGTTTTGGAAGCTAACGCATCGAATAGTTATCTCTCCATGGCATCTTGGTGCGAAATTACTGGTTATGCTGGTGCTGCAAGTTTCTTTTATGCACAATCTGATGAGGAGAGATCTCACATGCTCAAATTCATTCGTTATTTAAATAATATTGGCGGTAATGCTGTAATACCTGCAACGAAATCCCCTGCTAATTCTTTTAAATCATTGGAATCCATAATTCGAGCCGCATTAAACAATGAACAAATCGTTACAAAAGCTATCTATACTATCGTGGATGTCGCACAAAAAGAAAAAGATCATTCAATCCATACATTTCTTGATTGGTTTGTAAATGAACAAGTTGAGGAAGAACAAAAATTTGAAACAATTTTACAGAAATTTGAATTAATTGGAAGGGATAAAATTGCACTTCATGAAATTGATAAAATCATGGGCGGGTTAGTTGCTAAGAATTAATTTTAAAATCATAATTTTAAAGTTTATTAATATAGAATTTCTTAATACTGTAATGTTGTTTGGTATTTTTGCTGTTCATAGTCCGGAATCTTGTCCTATGAATAATAAAATTAGTAAAGAAATTTTTCTCGATATAGAATCTAAAATTAAAGCAAATATGAAAAAATTTCAAATAATTAAAGTCATAGGTTTTTACATGTCTGTTTTAGAACATGAATGGATTATTATTTTAGATGCAAAAAGTGCTCATGATATTGAACAACTCTGTATTGCAGTGGGCATCTCTTCTGTAAGTACTGTTAAAATTGTTCCAATTAACGAATATGCTACAACTGTAAAAAAATTAAAGTCTCAAAAATAAATACTGTGATTTAACCCATATCTTAAATTTTAATTAATTATTCTATTTTCTTATTACTGATAATTTTCACATTTACATCCTTTAACTAGACATCTTCCGTTTCCTTCAAAGTGGATGGCATTATCATGATAACACCCGATTATCTTATTATTGCATTTCATCGATAAATCATCTGTTTATCTTATGTTTTTAATCTTCTTCGTCAGACAATTATAATTACACATTAAACATATTGTAAATATTGGCTAATCTCAAAAGTATAGGTAGTTTTTTATTTTTATCGTAGGGGGACTAGTTGCAATAATTGTTGGATCGTTTATGATTCGTGGAACCATGCATATGTGGGATAAACCTGATTCCGATAAAAAATCTGACAAAAATAATGACTAAAAAATAAGTGTGATCAATGAATTTTAGAAATGATGCCTGATTCCTCTATTAGAAAATCTCTTGAAGATTACGTAAAATTAAGAATTAGAGATGTATCCTCTGAGATTCATCAAACATTTCCAAACGTAAAACAAATTTGGAAATGTGAAAATCAGGTTGATTTTCTTTATGGATACTATGTAGGGAAGATTGAAGAAGGAACATTACATTATTTGCTCAAAGCAACTAGAGCATCTGCTGGTGGGTTTGTTGATGTTTTTGAAATTAGAGGAATTCTTGAAACATATCGAACAGATCTTAGAAATTCCATTGAGAAAGCACTCTCTTAGTGAAGTAGAAATAGTACGTTATACTAAATATTGACATGGTTGGACCTCAAGATGGTGGATTTGGTTTTGATCAATCAAAAAAATATACTAGTGTTGATAATATAGAGCAGGTATGCGTTCAATGTCAAGCTGGTCAACACAAAAAATGTTTGGTGAAATTAAAGCAACAGGAAAATTGTGAATGTGAACATTGCTTGATTTATGGATGATATTTTTTAAATAATTTTCTAATTTATTTAATAATTGCGTAGATTCAATAATGTCTTATTTCTAAGTTTATTGTTAATGTCTAAAATTAAACAAATAATTGCATGGATTGCAATTCTTGGCGGTGGTATTGGTTTTTTCTTTTTCTCCCAACATGCTGTCGAATTTATGCGCTAAATTTGAAAATTATTTAATTTGATAAAATTACTGTTTTAATTAGACTCTGTCTTTTCTTTTAGTTTTTCAAGTTCATTTTTAGTTTGTGCATGCTCTTTACGCTCTTTTTCTAAAAGCTGATTAAGTGTTTCTAGTTCTTTCTCAGCCATGCTTAATTTTGATTTTAATGCTCCAACCACAGCACTTGCAGCTTCGATAATACCTTTGTTTGTTTTTTTACCTACCACTTCCCCTTCTATGAATTCTTTTTCTTTGGATGTTAAAACTCCAGTTTCTTTATCTTCGCTTTGCTGTGAATCTTTTGTTTGATGTTTTGCATTATATAGTCGCGAAGTAATCTCTTCTAATTCTTTTTGTGCTTGAATTTGCTGCGTTTTTATTTCACGTAATGTTAATTGTGCTTCTACTATTTTTTCATTAATTTCGTCATATTCTTTTGTAATTTTTTCTAGATCTTGTTTCTTTTTTGAAATGTTGCTCTCTACTCTATCTATTTCATCGATAATTTTTTTATTTTTTGTTAAATTTTTCTTCTGATTCGCTTATTTTTGTTTTAATGTTTTTGTATTCCAAGTAAATTGTATCTAGTTCTAGTTTTTTTTGATTAGATTCTCTTTTTATTGACATTAAGTTGTCTGTTGCTTCTTCATATTCTTGTTTTACACTTTGTAGTTTTTTTGTTATGCTGTCGATTTCTTCTTGCTTGGTTCTGAATTCATTTTGTAATCCTTCTACCTCTGTTTCCAGTGACTCTTTTAGAACCCTCTCTTCGTTTTTTTCGTATATCTTTTCTTCTGT
>JAAUVF010000124.1 GCA_012030815.1 Nanobdellota archaeon
TAAGTCGTTATGCTATAATCATTTTATTAATGTGACGAATTCGTCACATACCGGCGTAAAGGGTTTAATGATGAATAAGTCACCAATGTCATCTTCCTGATATGACTTGAGCATTCTTGTTTTGTTTTCAATTAGGTAATCTACCCCTCTGTCTTTTAATCTAATTTTCCATAATCTTATCTCTCTATGCTCTTCAAAGAATTGCTCAATCATCTGCTCGCCTGATTTTGTTGGGTCAATGAATACTTCAAAAACATCCATGGTCTTTTCAATATTTTCTTCTTCTATTGCTTCTCTAACTGATTGTATTGCTTGACTGATCTCTTTTAAGTTCTTAACTGGTTTTGGCAATTGCTTCTTGGTAATTCCAAACAATCCTTTTTTCTCTTTCCCATTCTCTCTGCAACCTCTGCTGTAAGATCATAAATTGGAATTTTACTTAGACCATCTCGTTTTTCGTTTTGAACAATCAACCCTTTCTCCAGTAGTTTTCTTAATGCATCTTGTGCATCAGCTTTGTCTAGAAATGTTGTCCAAACAATAGAACCAATTGTGTGATATCCTTGTCGGATTGATTCTAAAACTACAACTTCTACAATTCTTTTAAAACCCTCTTCAATTCTGACATTTGCAAAATCTTTATCTCTAATTGATTTTCTTGCATTTTTCACATCGATTTCAATTGAGCGCTTTAATGCCTCTAGTGATTCTGGAACTTGGTTTACTAGAGAAAGGAAACATGCTTTGTTATACCATGCCATTCCATATGTCGGATCTGATTCAACTGCTTTTTCAATCGCATCTAGTGCTTTAGAATAATTTTTTTGTTCATAGTGAACCAGTGCTTTCAAATTCCAGGCCTCTGGATTAGTTACATCAATATCTAAAATTTTATCATAAATTTTAAGCGCATCATTATAATCTTCTAGATGAAATCTTGCATATCCTAGTTTCATTAAAGTTTCAATATTGTCTGGCTCTATTCGTAAAGCTTGCTCAAAGATATCTGCAGCTTCTTCAAGCTTTTCATCAGCCATAAGGTTTATCCCTTTCTTGAATAATTTCTTACGATTATAGTCTGGATCTACTAGACTGGTCTCTTTTGTAGGACCACCTTTCTTTTCATTTTCTGCTGGTTTTTCATCAGACTTTTTTTGAAATAGTTTCTTCACTAGCTCAACATTGGGTTTTTGTCTAGATAAATACTATCCTGAATTGAGCCTAGTTCTAACCCTGTCAATTGTTTTTGAATTATTGTTTTTTTGAGGCTAATCTACTTCATTGATGATAAAAAACCGATAATTTTGCACCAAATACAGAAATACTTGGAATTTACACAAACGATAATGTCTTCAAGGTTGGAAGTTAAGGGTCAAGCCCCATTTAAGCAATCTGGAATCTATGAGGTACAGATCTTCATTACTGATTCCAAACCCTCTGTTGATGCAATTAGAACTAAACAATTCTCTTCACTTTGGAAGGGAAATTTCCATCTTCGAGTAAAAGATGGAATGTTTGCAGAAACACTTGGTTCTGATGCAAATCCATTACCCCAATCTGTTTCTGATCTTGATGATGTTTGGATTGTTGTAGTTGATCTATTTTCCTCATTACATTCTGTTTTTGATATTTCATTAGGAACTAGTAAGAGTAAACCTGAAAGTAAACGTGAAAGTAAACCGGAGCCTAAACATGAAACTAGTACTGAAAACGAATCTCCAAAAACACAACGAACTGTAAAACAAACTTTTGATTCTATGTATGGTGCCCCTGGTCCTCAGGGTAACAAAGGTCCTACAGGTCCAACTGGACCACCTGGTGACAAAGGTCCTACTGGTCCATCCGGTCCACCTGGTCCTGTTGGAGAAAAAGGTCCAATCGGTCCACAAGGTATTACTGGTGATAAAGGCCCACAAGGCGATAAAGGCCCACAAGGCGATAAAGGACCGTCTGGAGAAAAAGGAATTACTGGAGATAAAGGTGACAAAGGCGATAAAGGAATTTTTGGCCTCCTGGAGAAAAGGGAGAAAAAGGTTCAACTGGTCCAATGGGTGATAAAGGTCCTGAAGGAATACGAGGACCAATTGGTCCCACTGGCGATAAAGGATTAACTGGTCCTACTGGCGATAAAGGACCACTTGGATTACGTGGAATGCCTGGTGATAAAGGCGATAAAGGTTCACAAGGTGATAAAGGCGATAAAGGATTAACTGGTCCGACTGGACCACTTGGAGAAAAAGGCCCAACCGGTCAATCTGGAGTTCAAGGTGAAAAAGGAATACAAGGTCCTCCTGGACCTATTGGAGAAAAAGGCCCAACCGGACCCCTTGGTGATAAAGGACCGATTGGCATGCAAGGTCCCACTGGCGATAAAGGATTAACTGGTCCGACTGGACCACTTGGAGAAAAAGGCCCACTTGGACCTCCCGGCCTTATTGGAGAAAAAGGCCCTAGAGGATCTGAGGGTCCTGTTGGAGAAAAAGGTCCACAAGGTCCACAAGGTCCTGCTGGTGCTAAAGGATTAACTGGTGTTCCCGGTCCGCAAGGTGAAAAAGGCGAAAAAGGTCCTGTTGGTCTACAAGGCGATAAAGGATTAACTGGTCCAACTGGTCCTGCCGGAGAAAAAGGCCCAACCGGTCCCACAAGGTCCCCAAGGTGAAAGAGGTACCTCAGGTCCAGCTGGAGAAGAAGGTCCACAAGGTCCCCAAGGTATTCAAGGTCCACAAGGCGAAAGAGGCCCAACCGGCCCATTTGGTCCCCAAGGTGAAAAAGGTCCAATAGGAGAACAAGGCCCAGTAGGTCCTGCAGGTCCCAGAGGTCCACCAGGCCCTCCTGGAGAAAAAGGTCCTGCAGGCGGAATGTCTGTGGAACAAAAGGCATTATTCAAAGAACTATTAGAAATACTAACTAACAAAAATATCATTAGTACTGAAGACCAAATCAAATTAATGAGTTATCTTTACTAATGTATGTCAAAGTGAATTAATGATGAGTGAGAATCCAGAAAAAATAGAATTTAAAATGTTAGACTATAAGCGTCTTGAAAATGATTTTGTATCCTTTGAATTAGAAGATGGAACGATTGTTAAAGTCAAAGTTGATCTGGATAGAGTTGGAATCGCTGTTAATTTTAAAAATCCTGATGGTACTCCTCATTATGCAATTAACACTTCCGTAAAACTTTCTATCACTCCGCCAAACAAAACATTCACTGTTCAAAAAAATAACATCAAAGGCAAAAATTCTCAGCCTCCAAGCCAAATGTTTTCTTAGAGATTCATTTTAGGATTTTTGCTCTTTTTCCTCAATTCTTTGAGCAATACCTCTGTCTTAACCTTTAATTCAAACATCACTTCTTGCATCTCTTCTCGATAGTCTTTTTTGATGTCTTCCATCTTCCCTTTTTTGTAATAACAAAATTATGATTTAACCGATACTGTTGTTTTGTTCTTTTTTCAATACCGTTTTGGCATTCTACGATCTGCAATCATACTTTCAGTAAAATAAACTCATATTGCAATATCATCGATCAGTTAATTTTAAGAATTAGAAAAAGGAAAACAAATCGTCATTATGTGACGATTGTTGGTATTTTTGACGTTTTATCGTCGTCTTTTAGCGGCTTTTCTTTTTGGAGCTGCTTTTTTTGCTGCGGCTTTTCTTTTTGGAGCGGCTCTTTTAGCTGCTTTTCTTTTTGGGGCTGCTTTCTTTCCTGCAGATTTTTTTACAGATCTACGTTTAGAGGCAGCTTTTCTTTTTGTAGCCATTAATAATTCGGCATTTTCATAGTTTTTCTATGGTTAGACTAAATAAAATTACACAAATTGATTACTATTTGTAAACGAAATTTTATTTCTGAAATTATTTTTGATCGTAATTTTTGATTAATCATTTCATTTACAAATTTCATTTTACACATAATTTTTCTATTATTGTTGCATTTGTATTGTATTTTACGTATGTATGTTGTTGTTTTTACAGAAAACATTTGTTATTTTATTTTTTAAATAATGTGTTGATGTAATTTATATTTTATTTTTTGGTCTATTTTGTTATTGAAAATTAAATTATGTTCCTCTTGTTTTAATTATTGTTAAAACA
>JAAUVF010000008.1 GCA_012030815.1 Nanobdellota archaeon
TCCCATTTTCATTACGGTTCCTTTACCGTAAGTTTTGTCTAATTTGTCTAACGTTAATTGCAGGGCTTTTAATTTGGCTTCTTTCTCTGAACTCATAATAATTGGCTTTAAATTTTGTTATAATTCTTTGTGTAAAATACTTCTTTTTTTAATGTATAATTAAATTATTTTTCCAAAATCACTTTCTTTTATTTTTTGAAATTATTGTTAGAAATTTTAATAATTCTTCTTCTGACAATGCCATACCTACTTTCATAAACGGTAACGATACTGGAATTGTAAGTAGCGAATCTATATCCAAAATTTTAATTATTTCTACTACTTTTTTCTCTAACCATTCTGTATCGTATTTTTCCTTATTGATTCATCAACAATTTTCTTTGCAAAATCTGACGCTTTTTTTACTCTTTCAAAATGACTTGATTGCATTTCTCCTTTGATTGTTCCAAACATAAAATATTGATAAAATGCTTCTACAATTCGTGCTTTTCCATAAACTGTATGTAATTGAGGTCTGCCTACTAGCATGTATGCATAATTAAAGATAATTTCTTCATCCATTCCCTTCCAAAGTTTTCTTCCTAACTGTTCTACCCTTACAGTCTCCATTGTGTTTAGAATAAATCCAAATGCATGATCATTACTGAGAATTTTTTTACAAAATTTTATTCTCATAGATTCATACCATAATGAAGTTCTAAATTGTCTATATCTCTGAAATTCATCTCCAATTCTTTTTTCAATTGGAGTTAGGATTGTCTTATTTTCTTTTAATTTTGTTTTTGTATTGCTTCCATCTGAAAATTCTACTACAATATCTTCTCTTTCTGACCACCTTCTAATCAAAAATGTAGATATCTCAACTAGTGACTCATTTTGTAATTGTAAAGATTGCATCTAATTGCCAAACATTGAGGTAATGATGTCGCTTACTTTTTGATATTCTATATTTCCCCACTGTGTATACACATTACCAAAAACAATTTTTGCTGATTTTTTAGGAGACATTCCCTCATCAAGTAATTTTCCAAAGGCAATAGTCTCCCTTAGGCTTGGAGAGTAAAATAGTTCTTCAACTGCAGCTGCTTGTCTTAATACATTGGCAAGTTTAATTCCTTGAATGATCTCTGAATCATGATTTCCAGAAACATGTTTTTTAATAATCTCTAATTCAATTTCTTCAGATGGGTATTCCAGACTAATTCTAACTGGAAATCTGCTGAGTAATTGTGGTGGTAATTCTTTGGTTCCACTATGTGTTAGCGGATTGATTGTTGCAACTACAAACCATCCTTCTTTTGCTTTTACAGTCTCACCTGTAGATTCTTTTAAAACGATCTGTCTTCTATCGTCTAGCGCTTCATCTAATCTGAGAAGTACATCAGCTTCAGCAGAATTTATTTCATCTAGATACAACATACTACCATCTTTCATTGATTTAATCAGAAGGCCTTCCTCAAAGCTCACAGTTCCATTCGTTAGAGTTTTTGTTCCAACAAGATGGCTTTCGCGTGTTCTGAGGCTGAAATTTATTGATTCCAGTTTCATATTCTTATTTTTTGCAAAATCTCTAACTAGTGATGTCTTTCCTGTCCCTTTTGGACCAATAATTAATACAAATAATTTTGCTTGAAATGCCTTGTTTAAAATCTCATTTGAATTATTCCAATCTAAATATTCTATTTCTTTTAACATCTGATATTTTTTATGATTAAAGTTTACAAATAAAGCTTAGTTTTGATATTGAGGTAATTTAGCATTAGATTCATCAAGAATGTTGTGTAGTTTTTTACTCCATTCATCAAATCCTTCTGGAGATTCAGGATACTCGTAATAATGTTTTGTTAAAAGTCTATTTTGTTGTGTAGTAAAACGTAAGCCATCAGCTAATTTTTTATTAAGAGCACCTCTGATCATCATTCCTATTTTTGAAACATTTGAAAAGTCAGGATGCTCTCCTTTTGAAATTGCTTCAACATCAAGATTCCCCAAAAAGTGTTTCATTCCATAACTAATCTGTTCATTGGTGAGAGTTTGAATTAATTTTCTAAAAATTTCCAATCCTGCTGTTTTGTAACCATATTCATTTATGAACTCTTTATTATATTTCCACAATCCTTTTTCGGTAACATCACCTGATTGAATTGCTTCTACTACACATTTTCCAACAATAGTTCCGGCAACCAATGCTGGCCCAATGCCACCTGCATCAAGTGGTTTTGGCATCCATGCAGAATCCCCAACTAGTACAAATCCATTTGCAACCATGCAATCATTTTGTCTTCTAACTGATACTTGGAAATTTCCAGTTGCATTATTCTTATCTTGAGCATCTTCTGATAATCTTGCATTTTTTATTGCACGATTTCTTTCAAGATATTGGTTAATCAACATCGACACATTGTCATTTCTTCCTAATCTTTTATTTCGTTTTTCTAAAAGTGTTTTTTCAACTCCTAATCCTATGTTTACTTTATTTTTTCCTTTAGGAAATACCCAGCCATATCCACCTGGAGCTATATCCTGATCAAGATGAATTATACAATAATTAGGATCAAATTCAGTTAGATCTTCTTCTCCCTGATCAAAATACATAATGTGTCTTCCTGTTGATTCTACATCTGTACGATCTACTTTTCTTTCCATCTTTGTTGTGTTGGAAATTTGATTTCGAAGCATTGAAGTCATTCCAGTTGCATCGATTACAACTTTAGATGTCTTTTTGTAAGGTGTTTTTGTTTTGTTGTTTATTCCTTGGACTCCTACCACTTGATTTCCATCATATACTAACCCTGTAAGATTAATTTCAAAATCAAAATCTACTCCCATAGCTAAAGTTCTTTGGTTTTGACGTTCTGGCAAAACCTGTCTATTTAACATATACCCAGCACCATCAAATGGAATTGATGTTTCTCTGTCTGGAGAAAATGCCATTACGCCTTTTACTTTATGTTCAATTTCTGGTTCACTCCAATTAACTTTAATTCTATTTGTCATGTAATCCACTGCCTCTTTGCTAACCGCATCTCCGCAAATCCAACCTGACACACTTTTCGACCCAGGCAAATTTGATGGACTTCTATCTATTACTAGAATTTTTAATCCCTGATTAGAATAATGAGAAACTGATTGGGCAGCGATAGTTCCTGCTAATCCTCCTCCAGCTATTATGACGTCGTAATCTACCACAAAAGAACGCGTCGTTTATCCGTATTTAAAATAATACCATGGTTTTAGGTAAGGCAATTTTGATAATTAATTCAAAAATGGGGTCGGTTCGTCGCGGCGTCTTCAAAGCTTTCGCTCAGACTGGAGCGGCTATTATCTCCTCATTCCCAAATTGAATTGCCTCTTCATTCCTATTTAATCTAGTTGGCAATTTGGAATATGTTGCTGAATATTTTGACCGTGTCTTTTTTATTGTAAATGGGTGTGTGAATCTTTACTTTTATTGCATCTCTGTCGCTTAGTATCAGATTTCCTTTGATGAATTCTTGTTTATCTAATCTAATGTGAAGTCTAGAATCAATTGTTCTTTCTTCTATCTCCTCAATCAATTTGCTTATTTCAATCTTTGATAATGATTTGATTAATTTACCAACAAATTTTTGAGCCTGATTTTTTTCAACTTTCCTATTAAGAATAGTTATTGAATTTTCAAAATGGCCTAGAGTTTCATTGATTATAAAGTTGTCATTTAGTTCAAATATTTCTTCAAAAGATTTCATGAACTTTGAAATATCTTCTGTTGCATGTATAATCACATCAATTGTAACTTCTAATTTGTTAACCATTAACTGTAATGATGTGATTGTTGATTAAGCTTCAAGTAATGTAATTTCTTTTTCTGCAGTTCTGATAAGTTTAACTTTTTCAAGACCAACATGTCTTACTCTGATAACTTTCTTAAATGCAGCCATGATATCTGAATTGATCTTGCTATAACATGTAGCCTGAACAAACTGATCAATTGTCATCTGTGGTACTGTATTGTTAATTACATCTCTTGCAATCAATCTTAATGCATGTTTTCTAGATGTGTTAAGTTGTCTATGTGTAAGTGCTAGTATTTTGATTCTGAATACATATCCATCTTTAGTTTTGATATCTATGGTGAAATTTATCTTGGATGAACCACGTCTGACTAAACTACGCAAAAATTCTTTGGAATACTCATATCTTTTAAAAATTGTAGTAGCTTTATCTTCTTCTACCTTGTTAATTTGAAAGTAAATCTTGTATTGATGTTGTGATGGATCTCCTTTTAGAATATCATATAGGGTTACTTCTAAAACTCTACCTACTGCATTTTCATCATCAGTAACTGGAACATATGCAATTGGAACGTTGTTAAATGAATCTGGGGCGCTAACAGTTACCCATTTCTTTTCACGCCATTTGTCCTTTACTCGTCCTTTTCTACGTGCCAATTATTATCGACCTTTGAACCCAAAATATAAGGGTATGTGACTAGATTATGTTTTTCCCCATGTATTTTTGTAAAACTTTTGGAATTGTAATATGGCCATCTTTAGTTTGAAAATTTTCCATAATTGAAACTAAAACCCGTGATGTGGCAACTAATGTACTGTTTAACGTGTGAAGATATTGTGTTTCTTCGTTTGTTTTGTCTCTAAATCTGATCTTTAGTCTTCTCGCTTGATAATCTAAGCAATTTGAGCATGAAACAATTTCTCTATACGCATTTTGTCCTGCCATCCATGCCTCTATATCATATGTTTTTGCAGATACTTTTCCCATATCGCCTGATGATAGCAACATTACTTTGTATGGGATCTCAATATTTTGGTAGAATTCCTCAGCTACTGATAGCATCCTTTCATGTTCTTTCCAAGACTCTTCTGGGCGAGCAAAAACAAACTGCTCAATTTTGTCAAATTGATGAACTCTAAAAATCCCTTTCTGATCTCTTCCGTGTGCACCTGCTTCTTTTCTAAAACATGGACTTACTCCGGCATATCTTAGTGGAAGATCTTTACCTTCAATTATTTCATCAGAACGCATTGCAGCCATTGCATGCTCTGATGTTCCTATCATGTAGAGATCTTCATTCTCAATTTTGTATATCACTTCTTCAAAATCATCAGCTATTATTGCACCTTCCATAGATTGACGATTTATCATATATGGTGGTTGGACAAGAGAATAATTTTTTCTGCAAGAAAATCTAATGCATAATGAATAAGCGATTGATTTAATCTAACAAGATCGTTTTTTAGATAATAAAACCTTGCACCTGCAACTTTAGCTGCTCTTTCAAGATCAACTAAATCTAAATTTTCAGAAATGTCGATATGATCATTAATCTTAAAATCCAATTTGGGAATTGTTCCCCATTTTTTAATCTCAATATTAGCAGTTTCATCTTTACCCACAGGTACAGACTTGTGAATCAAATTTGGAATAGTTAATGCCAAGTTTGAATATTTTTTTTCTATCTCTAGCTGTGTTGATTCTAATTTTGTTAGTTCTGCTGAAATATTTTTCATTTCTGCTAAACTGGGTGAAATATCTTCTCCTGATTTCTTTTTTTGAGAAATTTCTAATGCAACTTGATTTTTCTTTTTTCGCATCTCATCTGTTTTCAATATGAAGTCTCTTCTTTTTTGATCTGATTCTATTAACTCATCAAAATCAAACTCAACTGCTCTTGCTTTTAGCATATCTCTAATAATCTGTGGATTGTCTTTGATTATTTTTGGGTCAAGCATTATTCAATCACCTTTAATGCAAGCTGAACATGCTCTAAAACTTCATCAATAGTGCCTATCAACTTTTTCATGCTCTCCTTACTCTCAAAATTAAAAACAAGTTTGTTATCAATATTTTCAACGTAAAGACTTAATCCCTCTGGAAAATTTACATTGTCTGGTTCCAACGCTTTTTTTACAGTTACTGCCTTCTCTTTTGTAATGTTATTGAGAATTACTTGTACTTGGCATGTTAACGACATTTACTTCTAAGTAATCTAGAAATCCATCTAATTTGTCTTTAGTTATTTTTGCACCAGCTGCGGCATTGTGCCCTCCACCAACACCATCAAATTTTTCGGCGCCTGTTCTCATTAACTCGCTTAAATTAATCTCTGATTTACAACCAAATGATTTTCTTGATGAAAATTTGATAGTATTTTCTTCTCCCCCTGTTCTTAAAATTATAATTTTTCCTGCGTTTTTAGGTGATCCTGCAATTAATGATGAAATCGTACCTGTCATCATCTCTGGAACAATACCTTCACCATTTACCATAACACATGTTTTACTTTCTGAAATTCTCCATCTCTCATTTGTTAGAATGTTCATGTATTCCCTGATCATTTTTCTATAATCTGTAAGAATTGTTTCGCCTTCTCTTAGAATCTTGTTTCTATCACCCATACAAACTGCAATTCCAACACCTGATCTGCTGATTCTTCCACATGAATTGAGCATAGTTGAAAACTCTCTTCCATCTCGCAAAAAACTCCTCTTATCTTCTCTTGGGAATGTATAGGTATATCCAATTAATTCAGACATTATTTCTGTTGCATTCTTTCCTGAAGTAAATTTTGTAATGGTTTCAATGACAAGTCTTTTTTCTTCATCGTTTAATTCTGCTGGGACTCTCCATCTACCCCCTTCTTTTAGTTGGATTCCAGACGAATTCAAAAGCGAAAGACATGCATCTCTATTCCAAGTTAGGCCTTCGATAAATGGCTGAGATGTAAATGCCAGAGAATCTGAAATTGGTCTTGTCTCTCTTCCAACTAGTAGTAAATCTAGATCAATATCTACCAGTCCCTCTTCTTTTGCAGTGTTGGCAATTTCGTAATTTTTTCCAATAAACGATTTTCTTTCCCCCTGATCTTGTCTATCTCCAAGAGCTGAAACTACAGCTATTGCAGACAAATCAGTATTCTTATCATCTAATGCCATTGCTGCAAGATATGCCATACCTCCAGCACAAATCTCAGTACCACCATCTATTCCATACTTCCAAGCATTGATGACTCTTTGATTCTCTTGCTCTGTTTCTGATATCTGGTGATGATCTAATACTATCCAATTTTCTCCTAATGTTTTCATCTAAATTATTTGCAAAACCTCCTGCAAGATCTGTAATAATATGAAAATCTCTTGAATCTTTTTTTAGAGACTCGATGACTTTCTTGCTAAATTCTTTTGAAGTTCTAATCGTGCATTTTGCACCTGCTCTGATTAGGGCTTTTGTGATTATACTCCCAGATGTTAATCCATCACAATCAATATGTGTTGTAACTGAAATTGATTTTCTTGATTTAATGCAATCCGAAATACTATCTTTGAAAAATGAAAGCGACTCATCAAGAGTTTTTGTCATTACTCTAATTGAGCAACTACTGATTTATATTTCCAGTTTTCAGGAATACGATTTATTCTTTTATAGTACACTGATAATCTGTGCACTTTGGCCTCAATTAATTCAAGAGATCTAACATTTCTATTATCTCCTTTGTTTGCCTTGAGATGTTTTTGAAGGCCAACTGCTTTTTTTACAATATTGTCTAGGTCCTCTGGCATTTCTGCTTGAAGATTGTTCTCTTCTAGAATTTTTCCTAGACTTTTCTTTGTAATTGATTTAATGAGTGGAACTGAATGTTGATCTCTTAGTTTTAATCCAATTTGACTTGGAGATAATCCGTCTTTGGCATATTTTACTACTAATTCTTCTATTTCTTTAGGACTTAGTGTGATCCATGAAGGTGCACGTAGTGTAGCTGGTCTAATTGTATGTGATTTTCCGTGTCTGTGTGTGTGTAATCGTCCCATGATTGGGCTGATTATAGAACAAAATTAAACGTTACTTATTCCGAATCTCGTACATAATGTCGGCATTTTGATGATCAGAATAAAAGTTAAATATGTACAATTTCTTCAAACGAACAGGTAAACTGTATGAATACAAAAATACTTTTAGCAGCATCTCTGATTGCTGTGTTCGCCATTGGCACTTATGCACCAACATTAGTTGCATATGCACAATACATGGGTAACGTTGGTTCACAAGGAGAAACTGGATCATATACCCTAGAAGAAGCACTAGAGATTCAACGAAGAAGAATTGCATCAGCAGAAGCTAATCCAGGAGCTGGATCAGGTACACCTTATCTTGATGCAAGCGGAGTAGTTGGAGCAGTTGCAATTTCAGCAGCAGTCTTTGGTGGTATTGCAGGAGCACTCTTCATTAGAGGAAGATCTGGCAAATACGCAGCAATGGGACGAGGATAAACAAACCTTATTTTTCTCTTATTTTATTTGATGTACTTTAGTGGATACTGATCTCGTACTTTCTGATAATAAAAGAAATGTATATATCGTACAAATAGAGCCAAAATATACAATGACTCCTATCGTAGGAACTTTCCTAAGCATCCTGTCTTCACTTACAGGTCAGTTAGGACCAAACTATGATCCATTATTCTATGATGTAATGATTTACATCTTCGGAACCATAATGTTCTCAGTATTCCTTCTTGGAGTAATCTCATTCTGGTTACGTGTACACGGATGGGCTTACAAAGACAACCGTGAGAGATGGGTCGATGAATTAGACAGACACTTTGAAAGAGAAGGTATCGGTTTAATTCCAGACAACGGTAAATACTGGTAAAATACTTCCTTTCCATCTTTTCATTATTTTTAAAAATCTGAATAATCTAATTATCCAAGTCATGATTTTTCTAAAATAATTTTTTCAAGTTTTACTTTGTTTAATGGACTAATTTTGAGGAGGAAGGAAGTCTTTGTCTTTGGCCTCATCGTATGCCTTTGAGGTAAACATTGCCTTGTAGTGATATCCGTCTTGTAATGGGGTTTTGATGAAGTTATCTGATAACCTATCGTTGACAAATACAGTTGATTTTGTTTCATCCATATCTCTTAGAGGAAATTTGAAAATCCATAAAAAGTGCCCAATCTCAAACTCTGGATCTTCTTTCCATTCTGCATAAACCGTTCCATCATTGCTAAGTGTGTAGATTGCTCTTTGACATCCTCCTTCCATAAAACCAACGTTAGCTGGAATGTCTGCTTTTTGATTATCTACATAAATTTCAACAGTAAATGATATTTTCCAATTTTTTTGAATATCGTTGATACATGCATTACGTGGTTGTTCTCCGATGAATGGGTTTACAACTAAAATTGTGATTAATACCGCTACAGCTCCTACCCCTGCACTTAAAATCAAAAACTGTATGGTCTTTTTCTCTTATATGGATCCCCAGTCCCCGGCCAAATCATACAAATGATTTTTTGAGGATTATTTAAAGTCCTTCTGTTACGTATCCATTATCTCTATAGTGTCAAATTGATCTTGATGGTCTGCAAGAAAATATGTTATCTCATCAGAATCTATTTCCAGCCACTCCGATTCCCCACAATACGGCAAATAATCTTCAACAAACAGATCTTTTGAACCTGTTATCCGTACTATCATCTTCTCTTTTTTTGAATTAATACCAATGGTAATTTGAGAACTTTGCCTCTTTTTTGATTTTGTATGTTTACTTTGTAACTATCATTACGAAATTCAACATCTCCAAAAAAATAACTTTGAAAAATATCTAGTTTTTTTATTTTAAAACTTAGCATGTTCTTTCTTGTCTTCTCTTGCAGATAAAAACTTGGTTGATTACAATACGGTAACCGTAAAGAGTATCTAGAAAATGAAAAGGAAAAGTGGGTGGCTTAGATAACTTGCCAGGGTCGTGTTGCAAACGTGATTACATAACCGACACCAATGATAATTGATTGATATGCGATGTTGGTATATGGAATTGGTTTGAGAATTGGTTCTCCTTCAACAACTACTGTTTGACCTGGACCGAGTCCTGGACCTACTTTAGCTACGTTAAGTTGTGTGTGTACGTGATATACACCAGCTTCAAGTGCTTTTGCAGATAATGAATATTCAACAACAGCGTTACCTGGAATGTCAAAGACGTTTCCTGGTGGGTCTCTTGCTAACATTTCCCATCTGTTACCTGCGTTAGTAGATTCTGAGAAAATGGAAAGCCATCCTCTGAGGTCTCTTTCTACAAGACTGACTAAAGTACCTTGAAGAGTCAAGGTTTCACCAGTCTGTAGTGATTGTCTATTGAAGGTTTCATCTTCGATTCTGATGAAACGACTCTGAAGTTGTGCTTGGACACCGTGTGCATCTGCAGTTGGCAATATTGTTTCAACCCAGTTGAAACCAAGTGTACCTAATGCAAGTACAGCAGCGAGTCCTAATACGAAAATCTTTTTTTCGACCATAGTCCTAATATTCAGAATGATAATACACATTGTTATATATTTTACCTTGGTAACGAGGATCGATACATCTCTGCTATGATTAACATCGATGTTCAACATTGAAATTAATAAAAATAGAGTAAATTTATTTCATTATTATCAATTTTTAATATGAAAAATTCTATCATTTTATTGGTTTTTCTATCATTTTTTTTATAAAAAATCTTTATTTTAAAACTCTTGCTTTATATCCAGAATTAACACTTTATTGAATATGGCACAGATGCCCGCATTAATCCCAAAAGAAGTTGAGATTCAGAGACTAAAGAAAATCTGGCTCATCGTCATTGCTATGGGATCCACTGCAGCATCAGTCGAAGTAGACAACTTCGTTGATGGTTCTTTACATCAAACCTCTATCAGAGATAGTGCATTTACACCAGCACACTGGTGGCTATACTCCCACTTCATCACATTACCACTTGGATGGGCAGCAGCAGCAATCTATGATAGAAAAGTACCAGTACTCAGAGGTCCAAATAACTCAATTAACACTGGATTGAAGATGACCATTCTTGGTTACCTTGCAACCATGTTTACAATTGGAGTCAATGAGATGTGGCACTTCTGGTTTGTAGAAGAAATCTTTGCAGTACCAAATCACTGGATGTTTAACATGGGTGTTGTAGTAGCATTCATGGGAGCACTTGCATACGTAGTTAGAGTATATGCTCGACTCGTAGAATTAGGTGCAGAAACCCCAGGTGAGAATCCATACGTTGCAGAGATGTACAAGATGGCTTTAGAAGGCAAATTGTACAGCAGAGCAATTCCATAGACACAAAGTGCAATAGCACATTTTTTCTCTTTTTATTATTTTCAATATCACGAAGATCGTACTGGGCCTCACATTTAAGAAAGATTTAAAAGGATTCTGATTAGTATAATTCCAGAATGACTCTTCCGAAAGGATTTGGTTCAAGTGGCGCAGGTGGCGCATCTAGTTCCGATGTAGAACGAATGATTGGCAGACGTGTCGAAAACATGACTGGCATGATCACTTTGTCATACATTGCAGCTTGGTTAGCAACTTTTGGTGGTACTGCAGCAGGATATTTCTATTATCCTTGGGCATATCCAACAAGTAGTGGTCACTATGCGTTCATCGTTCTGACAATTATCGAAGCAATAGGTTATCTCTTCTGTGTCAAAGTAATGGAAGAGGGCTCTAAGAAAAACAGCAATGGTATAGTTGCTGCTACTCTAGCCGCAACCGCTGTAGGTACTGTAATCATAGTACTATTTGTTGGACATTAGAAGGAAAATCCTTCAGTTCTTCTTTTTACTTTATTTTAATAAAATCAACGATCTCCATCACACTCTAAAATTTTATATACTGACCGTTTATTCTACTTGATAATGGTCTGGCTAAGACGATGTACTCACTACTTGTTCATAGTAGTAGTTGCAGTTAACTCTACACTGTTAACAATTAATGCAGGAGACTACATTTTCTATACTGACTGGGCTTGGACATCGTTTACGGTATTTTCAATATCGCAAACTTTGATGCTTTGCGTAGGTGCTACATATTACCTAACGTTTACAGGCGTTCCAGGAACAGCGACGTATTACGCCCTAATTATGACAGTATACACATGGATAGCAAAAGGTGCATGGTTTGCTCTAGGTTATCCATATGACTTCATTGTAACACCAGTTTGGTTACCATCAGCAATGTTGCTTGATTTAGCCTATTGGGCCACAAAGAAGAACAAACATTCGTTGATACTGTTTGGCGGTGTACTTGTAGGAATGTCTTTACCATTATTCAATATGGTAAACCTGATAACAGTAGCAGACCCACTAGAAACGGCATTCAAATATCCAAGACCAACATTGCCACCATATATGACACCTATAGAACCTCAAGTAGGTAAATTCTATAACAGTCCAGTTGCATTGGGCGCAGGTGCAGGTGCAGTATTGTCCGTTACGTTTACAGCATTAGGTTGTAAATTGAACACTTGGACATACAGATGGATGGCCGCTTGGTCAAAGTGGGACTAAAACTTCAACCCTTTCCTTTCATTTTATTATTTTTGCTTAGAGTATTCTCTAAATGACAATAAAATTTGATTAAAAAATATTGTACATGTTGTGATCTTTTATTGTCTCTTTTGACAATATGCGTTATTGTGATTATATCATGTGAAGCAACAATATGATCAGATT
>JAAUVF010000125.1 GCA_012030815.1 Nanobdellota archaeon
GGACATTCTGATCTTGTATCAACTTCACAATGGCCAGAATTCTCACAAGAAAATATCAACTCATCTGCAATTCAATCCGAAGAATTACTAAAGTTACTAATTGATGATATTGCAAGTATTCTCAAAGTAACAAAAATTACTCCAAAAAAGATTACAGTCTATACTGCTGATTCTTTCAAGTCCAAAGTGTATCATTCTATTTTAGATAAAGTCATGTCAGGACAAACAAATATGGGGATTGTAATGAAGGAATTAATAGCAAATCCAGACACTGCAAATGTTAAAAAAATCCCAGACTTTGTTCAAAAGACAATTAAAGATATTTTATCAGAACCAACTGAAATTAGACAGACAAAATTAGAATCAAAAGACTTTGATGAGAAAAAATTCTTGCTAAATGAATTGATTGCTATTGGCAAAAAAGAGTTTGGAGTAAATATCGATGTATTTTCAGAATCAGATGATGGAATTTATGATCCTAAAGGAAAGGCAAAACATGCAAGGCCATTCAAGCCTGCAATTTTGATTGAATAAAATTCAATATTTTACAAATATGTAAAAAAATAATTCATCCCATTTAATCCCATTTATTGTTCGTAGAATCTATTAAAATTACATAGTTAATAATAAAAACACCATAAAAAATAAACGCTCATTGAATCAAGATGATATTTGTTTGATTTGTAGTAAGATACAAAATAATCACACACAAGACGAGTGGAATAGATGTTCAAAAAAACTAATTGATCTTGGCTTAATGAGATACTGCAGTATTTGCGGTCTTACAGAGCCTGAAGATAAAGTTCACGATAGATGTTCAAAGTGTGGTGAAAAGTATTCCTTTTCAAATCACTAGAAATTATCCTCAAAGACTACTTCGGATAATTGTAACTGCCCACCACGGGGGGCAGCATCTTTTGCCTTCTTACCAACTACAACCATCATCGTTACTACATGGTCTGATGGTAAATTGATGAATTTGCCAACTTTTCCGTAATCAAATCCTTCCATTGGACATGAGTCATACCCCATTGATTTAGCTGCCAGCATTATTGTCTGAGCTGCTATTCCACAAGATCGAATTGCTTGTTCTTTTTCAAGTGTAGAATTGTTAGTGTACGCTTGTTTTATTCCCTTGACTAGAAAGTTTCTTGGTTCTTCTGGAATGTTCTTCCAATATTTTTCAGGATTTTTCTCCCATGCTTTAAGGTCTGCACATAAAACTATCACAAGAGATGCCTCAGATACTTGTCTTTGTCCATATGATAACTCACATATTTTGTCTTTGAGTTCTTGTTTTGAAATAATGACAAAACGCCAGTTTTGTATGTTGTATGATGTAGGAGATAGAATAGCTGCTTCCATTAACTGATTAATTTCATCTTTTGACATTGGATAATTTTTAAAACTCTTAATTGATCTTCTGCTTTTAATTGCCTCAAATGTATCCATAATTTTTTTATATCAAACCAAATTTAACTTGATATATTGTAAAATCAAACTTTACTCTTTTAGCATCTTAATTACATCCAGATTAGTATTGAGCCATGTCTTAAGATACGCATGAAAGAGATTTTCCAAGTCATCCATTAGTCCTTCAAGTCGCGGATCTTGCTTTATGTCAGCTAGTTGTTCTTCAAGATGATCTAAAATTACTTGAATTCCTTGATTTGAGATTTCAAGTTTTTCTATTACTTGTTGAGTACCCAATTTCTTCATATGTTGTAGAAAGCTTCTGGTATTAATACAATAAGGTTCAAATTTTAAAAAAATTGTAAACTAGTAAAAAAGGTAGATAGTGTATTTATTAGGTAAAGACAGATTTACGCTAAATGAAGATTGCAGTTATGGGCATGGGTGTTGCAGGAAGTTACCTAATGGCCCGACTCAAAAATTCCGAACATGATGTGGTAGGGTATGAGCGAAGCACACAAGAAAGACATGACTCTATTTGTGCATGGGGTACAATAAAGTCAGAATTAGACAAATTTTGTAAAAGTGTTGGCCGTAATTTTGATGACTTTCTAATCCATGACGGAAAGACAATGCATGTTAAGATGAATAGCAATGTAAAATTTGATATTGGTTTACACGGATTATGTACATATGATAAACTAGCATTAATCAAAGATTTCATAAAAGATTCCAAAATTATTTACGGCATAGCACCAAAGCTAGAAGATTTAGAAAAAGAGTATGACATGATCGTGGATTGTACGGGATTTGCAAGAACATATCTTCCAAAACTAGAAGAGGACTTTTTCTTGCCAACATACGAATACAAAGTAGAGTATGACAACGGAGTCCCATTTGATGATTTTTACATTGAACCATTTCCAGGAATGTCTGGATACTTTTGGTATTTCCCGCTAGGTGAAAAATGGGCACATATTGGTGCAGGAGATTATAGAAAGAATCACATCAAGGCAACAGATGATTTTCTAAAAAAGTATGGCGGTAAAGTTCAAAAAACAAAAGGAAGGCCAATAAGACTTGCAACTCCAGGAAAGTGTAAGCCATTTTACAAAGGCAAGGTTGTCGGGGTTGGAGAATCTATTGGTACAGTCTATGCTTTGTTAGGGGAAGGAATCATTCCAAGTATGCAGTGTGTAGATATTTTTGTAAAAAACATGAATGACTTTGCAGCATATGAAAAAGCAGTAGATGAACACTACAAGATATACGATAAAGTTTTCAAGTTTGTTAGAGCAAAGATTCACAAAAATTTTAATTTATTCAAGTCACTTCCAGACTTTATCTCAATTTTTAGATATATGAAGAAAAATGAAGATAGATTTGGAATGGATGTAAAAATTTCGGATTTGATGAAGGTAGCTAAAGCCTAACCAAAACTTACAGAACCAAAATTTTCTCTCATTGTTCTACTAGATGATAAAGTGTAATCATAGATTATCTTTGAATAGTCTTTGAGTTCTTGTTTCATTTGCTGTATGTCATCTGCAAGGTAAAATCCAGGACAATCTCCTGTAAATTGGTATGTTGCATGTACTCTTGCCATACCCTTTTCGTTTTCAAGCCAAGTAGAAAAAGGATACAAATAGCACACTCCAGGTCTGTCTGGATGCATGCTACATCCACCTTTTTCGTCTAAGAACCTACAAGATATGTGAGTTCCATCGTCTTGTGCTGTCTCGTCAATTTTTCTTTTTAGATTAATTGTAGTCATTGTCGTGGTTTGCCCAGATGGAGAAGAGTCATGCCATGTGGTAGTAACGGTTTCATTTTTTATAAAATCAGATGTCTTTTTGTATTTTAGTCCTTTTCCAATTGTAATCAAGTCATCGGATGTTAACGGTAATCTACCTTGTCTGTCACAGCAGTTATGACAGTCAGGCCAAAAACATTTCCATAAAATATATTTTTTTCAGATGCCAGATACGGAATATGAAAAATTACATCTTTTACTTTGATAGAATAATCACCGACATCAGATATTTTTCCCAACATGAATTCTCGTAAAATAGGATCAATGTCCCAATCTTTTTGTAATAGGTTCAGTGATTCTTCAATTTCTTTTTGAGACAACTATTAAGTTATAACATCTTTTGCATATGTTATTAATGTTGAGTGAAAAAGGCAAATATGCATCAGCTACAGAAAACAGAAGATTTGTCTGGGCTGAAATTGTTTGGCCTTTGATTTTAGAAATTAATGATGTAGCGTTTTCACTAAAGCAGTATCAAAAAAAACGTGACCAAATATGTGAAAAGATGAATGTAAAGATTGGAATTACATCACGTGGTTTAGTATCATTAATGCAAAAAGGAATCATACTAAAAGATAAGGACAATCTATACTCGATTCATTATAGATTAATTCCATATATGAGATTAAAAGCAGAGTGTGATTATGCAACTGCTATTCACGAAGTAAAGTTCAAGTAAATTAGTAAATGATTATATTCTAAAATATCAGAATTTGTTTCAGTAGCCCGATAGTCTAGCGGTCAAATAAAAAAAGTTTTAGGCCAAGGATTCTGCCCTCTGGATCTCAAGAGTGGATAGGCGGAGACGGCAGTTCGAATCTGCCTCGGGCTACTGGTAAAATTTACTATCTA
>JAAUVF010000126.1 GCA_012030815.1 Nanobdellota archaeon
TTCTTGTGGTCTACTGATAGCTGCTCTATATTTGAAATTCCATACATCTTTTCCTTTTGCTCTACTTTCATTTTCTAAATCTGTCAATAGTTCTTTGTAACTTAGCTCATCAACATAACTTGCTCCATGTAAAACAATAATCTCCCGTTTATCACCTATATCGTGCAGATGTTGTGCAAAACTCACAAATGGTGCAAGACCTGTTCCTCCACCAATACAAATAATTCTTCGATTATCTTTTCTCCATTTGGTAGAGTCTCATTTATCAAAAGCGCTCTACCTGTAGGTTTTAACCATAAAATTTCATCACCTTCTTTTGCATTAAATAATTGAGTGGTTAATCTACCTGGAAGTGGTTTTCTTACCCATCTAATTACAAGCTCAATATACTTTCGATTTTCAGGATGTGATGCAATTGAATATGCTCTTCTAACAATTTTTCCACCTTCAACAGGATTTGGTAAACCTAGTGTGATAAACTGACCTGCCTGATACTCTGGAACTGGACCATCTTTTGGTACTAATCTGATAATTACAAGGTCTTCTTTAAGTAACTGTACATAGGTGATGGTTGCTTTGTTATCTACTACCATAACGTTACATCCATCCTAATTATGGTTAAATATCTTGTGTTAATTTCACACTTTTGTTTTTTCTGACCGCTAAACGTTAATAACCAATTTGAAAAACGTAATTCGATCAGTTAACTGATTATTGGGCCGATCGTCTAGTCTGGTAGGATGGGTGCATGGCATGCATCAGATCGAGGGTTCAAATCCCTTTCGGTCCACTCTCTTTTTTACATTAACGAGTAATCTCTCCAATTCGTAATCTTGTTCCTTAGACAACTCCTTAATTTGATTATTTGTTAATGAATATCCAAGATTAATGATTGCCTGTAATGCACTCTTTCTAACTTCTAAATTAGAATCTAATAGACAATTGTAAATTTTTTCTTTTGCTTCACTTGCTTTGAGATACCCCAATGCTCCTAATGCAGATGCTCTAACCATTGAACTTTGATCATCTAAAAGATTGATAATCTCTGATATGGAGTTTGTATCATTTCGATTTGCTAATACTAAAGATGTGTATCCTCTAATGTTCTTATTTTGAGATTTTAAATTATCTATTAATATATCTGAAATTTTATTTTCATTTAAAACTAATGCGCTAAAAGCCTCTCCTCTTACTTTGATATCTATATCATCTAATTTTGAAATTATTTTGTGTATTATCTTATTATCTTTAGTAGAAGAAAGAAATTCCAAATTTTTGATTTTTTCTTCAACAGTTCCCGAATCTAAAATTTCTATGATGTTTTTCATATTATTCATTAAAATCCCTAGATCTAGTTAATAATGGTTCAATATTTTTCATAAAATTTTATTTAGAATCAAAAAACCCCTTTTAGCTTTAAATTATCGTTAAATGCCGAATTTCTTATGTCAAACGAATCCAGAAACACCATATTCATTGGTAAGAAACCATTGATGGCATATGTAACATCAACGCTAATTCAATTGGCAAACTTACCTGCCGTCTACATCAAAGCTAGAGGTCTAAGCATTGGTCGTGCTGTGGATGTAGCTCAAATCATTGCAAGAAAAACAGAAAATGCTGGATACTCTATTGGAGAAATCAAAATTGGCTCCGAATCATTA
This sequence comes from Nanobdellota archaeon, assembly GCA_012030815.1. Next base: position 1,665 of record JAAUVF010000126.1, read on the forward strand.
GAGTCACAAGACGGTAGAACCAGAAACGTTTCAACAATAGAAATTGAAGTAAAGAGAAACGGTTGATTACTGTACTTTACTTGAAATTTTTTATTTTATTCTCTTTTTGAAAACCTATATTTCTTTTCTAACTTTTGAAATTTAGGTAATTCTACTAAATCATTGAACTGATCAAAATTCACAACTTTCTGTTTATATTTTGCAGTTGTTCCTGATTTCTTTAACTCTTTTAAAATATTCATAGTTGCAAAAGTATTTGCAAACAATACTGAAAGTGGGTATAAAATTATTTTAAATCCTAACTTATGTAATGCTTCTGCTGACATAATTGGTGTTGTACCTCCCTCAATCATATTTGCAACAAGAGGTGCATTGATTGCTCTACCAATTACTCTCATCTCTTCAGATGTTCTTGGTGCTTCAATAAACACAGCATCGGCACCTGTTTTTTTATTTTGTATCCCACGTTCTATTGCAGCATCTAATCCTTCTGTAGCTCTTGCATCAGTTCTTGCAACAATTATGAAATCTTTACTTTGTCTTGCATCAATCGCTGCTCCCAATTTTTCGGTATATTCTTCTTGTGATATTACTTCTTTTCCTTGCATATGACCACATCTCTTTGGCCATCTTTGATCTTCTAGAAAAATCCCAGATGCTCCTGCAGATTCTAACTCTCTTACTAATTTCCAAACACTTAGTGCATTACCGTAACCTGTATCTGAATCAACTATTACAGGTACTGAAACTGATCTACATATTCTTCTTGCGTTGTCTAAGGTCTCAGTTGCTCCAATAAAACCATAATCTGGCATTCCAAATAATGTGGCTGAAGTTCCATATCCTGTTTGAAACATTGCTTCAAATCCTACTTTTTCTGCAATTTTTGCTCCAATTGCATCGTAAACTCCAGGAATAACGAGAGGTTTGTTTGCTTTTAGCATATTTTTCAAATTTTTCATGCTTTTACTTTTAGGATGAATTATTTATGATTTTAAAATATTAAAATTAAGAAAAATCATCTATTCTATCTTGATCTCTTTTCCTTTTTTTACAGTTTTCTTTTCATCTATTTTCTTTAATTCCGATTCTAAAAACTGTCTATATTTTTCAGTTTCATCATTTGTCATGTTGGCAAAATTCGAGCTAAGAATTGAACCCATTATAGACATCTTTTCTAATAGATCCGTCGCAACAAATCTTCCTACATTACCTAATCTAAAAAGAACATCTAATTGCTTTCTAACAATTTCATTGATTTTATCAACATCTTCTGCTGTCTCAATCCCTTTTTTGTAAGTTGATATTTTCCATCTTTAGTCTCTTCAATTAGATCTTCATCAAGTAATCTTCCCAATAACGGATAGATCAAACCTGGTGAAGGTTTCCATATGCCATTGCTTTGTTCTACTGCATAATCGATAATCTCTTTTCCAGTATGTGCTTTCTTTTTTAATAATTCTAAAATGAAATATCTTGAAAATCCTCTAGGTATAGAACTTCCAACTCTTTGAAACCATTCCGAAATCATGATTAATAATATCACTAGTGATATATAATAATTTTTAAAATCATGCCTCATTACTACATATTTAACCCGCCTTTTAGGTAGTCATTCTGTCAAAATGGTCGAATCTATTGAATTTGATTTGATAATATGCGGCTCTGGATTAGCAGGTTTAAGAGCTGCTATAGAGGCTGCAAGGAAGAATTCAAAAATCAAAATTGGAATTGTTTCAAAACTTCAAGTCATGCGCTCTCATTCTGTATCTGCAGAAGGTGGTACAGCTGCTGTACTTTTTGAAGATGAAGGTGATACAATTGAATCTCACGTTTATGATACAGTAAAAGGAAGTGATTTCCTTGCTGATCAAGACGTTGCTGAGAGACTTTGTGTGGAAATGCCAAAAGAAATTTATCAATTGGATCATTGGGGAATGCCTTGGTCTAGAAGAAAAGATGGAAGAATAGGTCAAAGAAATTTTGGAGGTTATAGTTTTCCAAGAGCTACTTATGCATCTGATAAAGTTGGCTTTTTTGAAATGCAAACTTTGTACGACACCTGTCAAAAATATGAAAACATTGAATATCTCAATGAATGGTTTGCAACATCAATTATTCATGATGGAAGAAAATTTCTAGGAATTACTGCAATAGAGCTTTCATCTGGTACATTTTATTCAATTAAAGGCAAAGCTTTGATCATCGCAACTGGTGGAGCTGGAAGACTGTATAGTTTTTCAACTTATGCATTATCTTCAACTCCTGATGGTTTGGATATGGCATTACGTGCAGGTATGGCACTAAAAAGATATGGAGTTTGTTCAATTCCACCCAACTGGTATCTTGCCCTCTGGAATACTGATTACTGAAGGTGCAAGGGGTGAAGGTGGATACCTGTTAAACAACAAAG
>JAAUVF010000127.1 GCA_012030815.1 Nanobdellota archaeon
TCTTTAGTTTTAGCATAAGTTTTTTTATCATGACTAGTTTCGAAAAAAAACAAATTTTGAGGGGTTGTTTTATAGACACAGTCAACAACAGTAAGACTGCCTTCAAATTTTTGTGCGATACTCAAACCAGTCAGAAAAGATTTATTCACAAATTGTTTTGTAATAAATGCAACAACTATTTTTTTAAACATAATCTAATCAGAATGGTGCCATATTAAAAGAAATCATATCCAAAATGTCAAAATTCCCAGAGCCACACTCATTACAACAAAGATTAGAATTGTGTATGTTTGGTATTTTTTTGCCTGTGTTTGTTCATGGTATTGTCTAGGAGTAACTCCAAGTGCAAAAAAGACAATCATAGTACCTAAAACTAATCCCAGAATATTTGCCACGGTCAATGTAAGTGAATTAATGAACATATCATAATCCAACATAGCAATGGATATTCCTGTAACTACTGCTGGTGGAACTAATGCCGCAGCAATTGCCACACCTACAAGAATACCAGGAATATCAGAAGACATGGCTATACCTCCGGCCAAGCCTAAAAGAATTGCAACCAATAAGAACACAGGAGTCATCTCAGTTCTTGCAAGAATCTCAGGAGTCACTTCTAATTCTGTAAAAGACGATGCAATTGCAGTTAATCCTGCACCTATTGCAATTATAACTAATGTTAAAATTAATCCAGACTTTGCAGCTTTGTACATTTTTTTGGCTGACCTACAGCAGCATTAAATGAGAATGCAGTTATCGGACCAAGTAAAGGAGACAGCAGCATAGCTCCAATAACAAGAGATGCATTATTTGCAAACAAACCAACTAGTGCAACTGCAGATGCAATTGCAATCATAAATAGTAAATTTTTCTTTAATTCAACCGAAGGTTCAGTTAATGTTTTAAATTCTTCAGTAGTTTTTTTATCTTTTTTACATGTTTTAATTGTTCTTCTTCGTGTAATCGATCCGAATGTTCAGATATTGCGGAATCCAGAGTTTGGCTAATAAGATAAATCTCTTTGATTCTAGTATCCAAAATATCACTTAATTCATTTATTACATTTCTTGAAATGATATCAGGAACGATCACATTATAATGAATTAATTTGTTGTCATCAGATATTGCTAATTTAAAATTGTATGAAACTTTGTATTTTTTCAAGACATATTCTATACTTGTTGTTTGTTGTTCAAAACAAGTTAGTTCGATTGTTTCATTGATCTCACATATTTCAAAAATACTAATTATTAATGTCTCCTGATTTTTCCAGGAGTAAATTTCTAGATAGTGAGAGAGGGCTAATTTGTGAAAAATAGTCATCAGAAAGAATTCAAACGGAGATTTTTATCAATTTTGTACAAAAATAGTCTCAAAATATCTATTTTTTGACCTTAAGGCCAAATTTCACCATAGGAATAAAGTATTTATGTCAAAATTCTAGCTTTGAAAATTAGCAATGAGCAGTAAAAAGAAGGGAGCACCACTACCAGCATCAAGTGGAGGCCTCATGAGATTCTTTGAGGATGAAACAAAAGGATTCAAAGTGGATCCAAGAATAGTCGTTTCAGTTCCAATTAGCTTAATTGTAGCCTCTTGGTTAATTGACATATTTTTAGCCCCGAAATAAGACATGGAAAATCTTCAGATGATGTTTCAAACATACATAATAGATTCTCCCTTACATTAATCAATCCTGCATCGCATTATTTTTCTCTTGCAGGATCATTAGTAATTTCAGCTGCAATCACGGCAATAGTTTATTTTGGATATATTGGATCGGATGAAAATTGGTTTAGAATTCCAATGGTTATCGGCATATTAGCATTAACTCAATTAATCGATACTCGATTTACTAGGAAAAAAGAATATTCAAAATCACTGCATGCATCGCTTTTTGGAAATTTATTATGGGTTGCAGTATTACTGATGGGGTTACTTGCTAGTGTTGTACTAGTAAAAGAGACATCATTGTTTTTTGTAACATATGGAATGTTTCTATTTGCTAGTTTCAGAATAGGAATTTTTACTACAACATTAGGTGCAAGTATCAAAAAAGCTTGGGCAATTTGTATGGTACAACCACTTGCCATGTTTTTAGTAATGATTCCATATGGTATGTGGTATGAAACTTTAACAAATCCGATGGCCATAGGTTTCGGTGCAATATTTTTGATAATTGCTAGTGTATGGTCAGTATTAACAGATAGAGCTGGAAGACCAGGTATGCATAGCACACACAAAACAATACAAGCATACTTGGCATCACAAGGAAATGATTTTACAGAAGCTGAAGAGATAATTGAACAGCGTTCTTTTAAAACTAAAGTATCGACATCACAGATTAGATTAAGTTCATCAAATGGAGACATGAAATTTAGAATGGTGTTACCAGAAATTCATCCAGGACCATATCATCCAGTAGGTGGAAGCAATATTCCTTATTTGATGTATAAAAATTTAGAGTCATCAGCGATGATTATGCATAGCATTTCAGATCACTCGTTAAATCTTCCATCAAAAAATGAGGTTGAAAATTATTTGAAAAATTTGGATTCCAGTATAGTAAAAGAAGAAGGATTAGTATGCACAGAGCCAGTAACGGTTCAGATTAACAAAGCCCGTGTAACAGGATTGCTATTTGGAAACAATCCGTTATTGTTTCTTTCATTATCTCCACATGGAATGGAGGATATTCCAAACTATATGAAAAGGAGATTGAACAATATGCAAAAATAGAAACTATGTCAGAACATTGATAGTGGATTGTCATAATGCTATGGGAGAAGAGATTTCAAAAGAAGATGGGGAAGACATGCTAAAAGCTGCTAAGTCTTGCCTGGATTCTCTAATTACAAAAGATAGTTATCCAATTGAGTTTGGATATGCGAATTCAGATAACATGGATGTATGGACCGAAGATTTGGCGATGGGAGGTTTAGGTGTAGTGTGTCTAAAAATTAATGAGAAAAAATTCTTCCTAGGATGGGCAGATGCAAATAATATGGAAAATGGAATAAGAGAAAAAATTGTAGCAAACTTTGCAAAGCAAGGGCGCCAATTATTAGAAATTTGTACATCTGATACACATTATGCCCCAGTTAAAGCCAGAAACAGAAATGGGTATTATCAATTAGGACTAATCACAGGGGCAGATAAACTAACCAAATGGTTTTTACAAATTGCATATAATGCAGAATCAAAAATATCATCAGCGAAATTTGAAATCTTAGAAAATGAGGCAGATGTAAAAGTTATGGGTCAAGGGATATACGAAGATTATTCCAAAGCACTAGACAAATCTTTGAAACTAACAAAAGGATTCATGATTGGAAGCGTTGCATTATTCATAGGTACTTTGTTTCTCTAGATAAAAAATAATTCAAACTAGAACTATTGAAGTTGACAACCTTCACATTTCTTCATGCTACGTTCAGAGCGAGTTTCTAGTTCTAGATGACACTCTTTACAGATTATTCTATTTCTCATGCTCAATTTACAAGATAAATAAATTTTAATGATTTTATTTATCACAAATTCACCATTACTTAACATAGAATTAACAAAAAATAATGAGCCTAAATTCCAAGTACTCTATTCAGATCCCAAAGTGTTCATTTGATCAAGGTTACCATAAAATTCATCTACAAATGACGAAAATTGAAAAATTGGTACTATCGGAACACGATCTATGAAATCAATCTTATCGTGATATAATGTTACAATTACAGGTACAGCCATTGCTCCAGGAGTTTTTTGAATGTAATGTTTTGTTCTTGCTATCTGTTTTTTCACAGCAGTAGATAATGTTGAAGAACTGTAACGTTTCCAATGTTTACAATCAATTAGCATGGCAATACCCAACCTAATACCAATTACATCAATTTCCATTCGGGGCTTAGTGAGAATTAGATTTTTATTATTGCAAAGTTTTTTGAGAATAAAATTTCTGCGACTAGTCCCTCAAAATCTTTCCAGTCAAGTAGAATTGAAATTTCATCTAGAGGACCACCTTTTTTTATCAGTTCGATTGCAACTTTTAGTTTGTCTCCATCTTCAAAATAGTACTTATCATC
>JAAUVF010000128.1 GCA_012030815.1 Nanobdellota archaeon
TTTTTGGCTCTTGCATCTCCCAGCCCTTCGAATCTTTGCAAGCTCACTAGTTGTTGCAGTGTAAACTTTGAGTGGAGTGCCAAATTTTTGCAGCATTCTGACAGCAAACTTTTCTCCTATGCCAGGCAAACTACAGAGAGAGGACAATTGCTGTTTTTCCAAATCATTTGATTTTTTTATTTTTTTCAGATAAGGACCTTTTACAGAATCAGATCTAGAACACATTGATACAAGTAATTTTGCAGTATGCATTGCACTAGGTGTAGGAATTATTGGGATTTTAAAATCAAGGGCAACCGTAGATAATGCACCATAGAAGATCATTGGGTTTTCAGTTATCTCTTCAATTTCATCTACATTTCCCTCCATAAGCACTATTGGAAATTCAAAGTGTTCTTTTAGTCTAGAGCACTGGTCAAAAAGTCTGCCATCAAAAACTGAAGACATCAAATCACGAATGCTTTTTCTCTCTACGACAGTTTCTGGTGCAACAATGTAATCGCCTATAGGCAATGTTTTCATTTCAAGATTAAGACCCACAGATTTTAACAAGTCAGGAATCCCACTTTTACGTTCTCGCTCATCTACAATAATTCGTAAATTTTCTAGTTTCACTAAATGTAATCTTGCTAATTTGTTAATATCTTTTTGAAATTTACAGATAATCTATTTTCTAGGATTGTCATCAGGTTGTGGTTTTGGGATTTGTGTACTTGTAGAGGAAGGTTTTGATACTTGAGCGCCTCCAGATGGTGGGCCTCGCATCATTTCAGTAATTTTTGCTTCTTGTTCTTTAAGCGATTCCTTAATTCGTAATTCTTGTTTTTCAAGAACAGTTCCACGTGTTTTGCCATTTCTTTTCGTTCCTCTAATTCATCAATGAGTTCTTTTTTAGTAGATTTTATCAGAATTGAACCAGCGTGTTTGTATACATTATCATCATCAGTTGCTTTTTTTAATTCTTCAAGCGCCTTCTCAGTCTCAACTTTTTCCATCTCTAGATGTTGTTTTTGTGTCATTATAGATTGAAGATTTTGTTGAGATTGCTGCATCTTCATTAGTTGTTCTTGAATCCAAGGTGGCATTTGTGATGATGACATGTTAATACAAAATCCTTGATTTCATTATATCTTTACCGATTCAATCGAGTCATAGCTTGCCTGAATTAATCTTAAAGTGGAGTTAAGATTTGCCCGTAAATGGGGAATATGATCAGATTCTATTGAAATTGTAATTTTATCATTTAGCGACATACTAGTTTTTGTAGGATTTTCTGGATAAAATGCATTATCAGTGTTTATGGAATCAAATATTGCTTTTGTTTTTTCTTTGGCGTCAATTATGATTTTAGCATTAAAGCTTGACATCATATGCTGTTCCAGCAACTTTGAAACTACATTTCTTACAGGACCATATACCTACGGCATCTCTAGTAAATTGTTGAGAACCACATTCAGGGCAATGTCTTTTTTCTTTTAATTGAAAGTGAATTTTTGCATATTGTTTTCTAATTTTGATACCATAACGTGCACCTAAGCCTTTTAGTGATTTTTGTTTTGCCATTTTATTGACCCGCTTCCTTTGCTTGTTTTAACTTTTCTCTTATTTTTGAGCCTACTTTGACTGATAATTCACCACATTTGATTACTTCTTCAAATGTAAATCCGTCAGTTCCTCCTTTTTGTAAGGCACAAATATTTCCATTAGAATCAGTGGTAATTGTAATTCTTGCATCCATACTGCTCCATTCATCACCATTTGGATCAACAATTATGTATTTTCCAATTTTACCCATAGTTACAGAAACTGGAATTGTGTTTATTGGAACATCAGATTCTCCACCTTCAACTAAAGTTGGCACATCATCTTTCATTTCCCATTTTGGTGTTTTTGCAGTAAGAATTGCAGCTGTTGCAGCATAAGCACATGCATCAAACAAATTGCCGTCATAATCAACTACAACATTATCAGCAAAAACTCCAACTACAGATTTATTTTTGCAATTACTAATTGAGTTAAATCTATCATATGACTTTCTCTGATACCTCTGTCAACCACTCTTGCTAATTCAATTACATCAGGGCCAGGAGGTCCAGTCTCAACACTTGGATGAGATAGTGGTAAAAGTTCAGCTGTGCAAATGAAAATGCCTTTGTCACCCATATCTGGAAAAGGTCTATCAGGTTGAATTTTAACACCACAAACGACTTCACTGTCACCTAATCGAACTCGGGCAGAGCCATTTGCTTTTGGAATAGCATTTGTTTCAATGATCAAGTTTCTTGGTTCATCTAATGCTCGTCCATCAACTCTTTTTCCTTGTTCTAATAATTCAAGAATTTGAGATTTCTTTAGTTCATCAATTACAGTAGTAGATGTCATTTATTTCTCCCCGTTTCCAAAATATTTGTCAGTTAGTGCTTTTCTTTGTAAGTCATATACAATCTTACAGCCTTTAATGCCAGTTTCAACACATTTCTTGTATTCTTCTGGTGTTAATACACCATCTAATTGTAGTAATGTGATTTTTCAAGACTTGGCATGTAGCCAATTGGCATATCTGCTTGTCCAGCTTGGTCTTCTTCATTATTAACATCAAGAATAATTGTATCAGCGGCTTTACCTGCAGCACATGCAGCTACCATATCTCTCATTGGAATTCCAGCATCGGCTAAGGCCACAGATGCGGCAGATAATGCAGCACATCTAGTACCACCATCGGCTTGAAGAACTTCGATAAATACATCAACTGCTGTTCTTGGGAATTTTTCCAACATTACAGCAGGTTCTAAAGCTTCTTTGATTACTTTGGAAATTTCAATTTCTCTTCTAGATGGTGCAGGATTTTTTCTCTCAGTTACAGAGAATGGCTCCATGTGATATCTAACTCGTAAAATACCTGTATCGGTGTTTGACATGTGTTTTGGATGAACGTCACGTGGACCAAACACTCCAACTAAAATTTTATTATCGCCAAATTCAATATACGCGGATCCATCAGCGTTTTTTAATCCACCAGCTTTAATCATGATTCGTCTTGGTTCGTCGACTTTTCTACCGTCGCATCGAATTCCATTTTCATCTAGTAGAACTAGGGTTGCGTCTCTTCCGCCCATTATGATTCACCTTTTGATTCTAACATTTCTTTCACTTGGTCAGTCAAATTAGCAACATGTGCCTTTTCATCAACCATTTGGATTGCCTTTTTTGCCTTTAATAATCCCTCGGGAGTCTCACAAGAAACAACTACCCAACCGTTTTGGCCAATTGTGATAGCAGCACCGGTAGCCATTTCAATTGTTTGGATCATAGTTCCACGTTTCCCGATCAGGCGTGGTACTTTACTTGTAGATATTGAAACCAAATGTCCAGAGTCAATCTTACCAAGATCTCTATCGGCAATTGTTACCAGAGGATCTCTTGTTCTATCAAAATTAGCAATTCGGGCTGCAACTAGATCTCCTGCCCTTAACTTTGATGAGAGTTCATCAGCATGTGCAGAAAAGTCTCGTCCAAATACGTCTTGAGCAGGTAAAAATCCTACATAACATGAATTGATATCTAACTCCCAAGATAAGGAGGTGTGAGAGACGACTTTGCCAATTACAAGATCATCGATTTTTGGGATATATTTTCCAGTTAGAGGAATTACTTTAATAGAATCATCATAAATTTCTGAAATTCCGATAGCAGTAGAAATAATTTTGTTGCCATCCAATATTACATTTTGTTCTGGTCTGTAAGGGCCAGTTGTGATTACATCGCCAGGTATAACGTATTTTCTTTTATTTTCCATTACTTCAATACCTCAACTGTTGCAGAACCTTTTGTTATAGAACCCAATCTATCAATCACATTTGGCCTTGCTCCAGCGGGTATTTCAAGTATTGCTTTTAAAGAACCATTATTTTGCCATTCTTCTTTTTTAAAACTCCAACAGATTTCAAAACAGCGTATGATTGCGATGCATATTGTGCAGGAATTGTAATTTCAAGATCCAGATTTTCAGATTTCAGAGCTATTATCGAACGCAGTTTTTCTACAATGTCTGGTA
>JAAUVF010000129.1 GCA_012030815.1 Nanobdellota archaeon
CAAGCCCCCGCAGTCGAAACCTATCCTCTGCCGGAACAGTGGACCGAGATTGGCGAAGTAGGTCTGGATAAAACCTCGGCACTGGCTTACGGATTCGGTCTTTGAGCGGCTGGTGTACGCTAAAACCGGCCTGTTCCCGAGTTGGGAAGAACAACGCCGGCAATTGCTGGAAATAGTAAAGGCCGAAAGCGTAAAAACCGGAGAGCCGTTGCCGGAAGGATATACCCTGTTCAAAGACGCCGACGCTTAGAGAGCAAAGCTGATCACCGATCATTCAACGTAGATGAGTCGATTTTTTAAGGAGAAATCATGGCCGAATTCAGAATAGAAACCGACAGCCTGGGCGAAGTCAAAGTGCCCGCCGAAAAACTCTGGGGCGCGCAGACCGAACGCTCACTGGAACACTTCAGTATCGGTGACGACCTCATACCACGGGAAATGATCACGGCTTATGCGGTGATCAAGAAGGCGGCGGTGATCGTGAATCATCGCGCCGGTCGCATCGGCGACGAACAGCAGGAACTGATCGTCAAGGTCTGCGACGAAATTCTAGGCGGGCAACACCACGACCAGTTTCCTCTCCATGTCTGGATGACCGGCAGCGGCACCCAATTCAACATGAATGTCAATGAGGTGGTCTCCAACCGCTGCTGTCAACTTGCCGGCACAGCGCTCGGCGCCAAGCAGCCCGTGCATCCCAACGACCATGTCAATATGTCGCAATCGTCCAACGATTCTTTTCCCACCGCCATGTGCATCGCAGCGGCTCAAGGCGTGCAGGAACGTCTGCTGCCTGCGGTGTCGGCACTGCGCGACGCTTTCGATGCCAAGGCTGGAGAATGGATGGACATCGTCAAGATCGGCCGCACCCACATGCAGGATGCGACGCCGCTGACCCTGGGGCAAGAACTATCCGGTTTCGTCGGGATGCTGGACGATAATCTGGCCTGGCTGAAACAGGCCCTGGAGCGGGTTTACCGGCTGGCCTTGGGCGGCACGGCGGTGGGCACCGGCATCAACGCCGCGCCCGGCTTCGATGCGGCGGTCGCGGCGGAGATCGCCGCACTCACCGGGCTGCCATTCGTCACCGCACCCAACAAATTCACCGTGCAGGGTTCGCACGACGCTCTGGTTCATCTCAGCGGCGCGCTCAAGACCCTGGCTACTTCGCTGTTCAAGATCGCCAACGACATTCGCCTGCTGTCCTGCGGGCCGCGCTGCGGTTTCGCCGAGTTGGCCATTCCGGAAAACGAGCCCGGTTCCTCCATCATGCCGGGCAAAGTCAACCCCACCCAGTGCGAAGCCCTCGCCATGCTGGCCATTCAGGTCATGGCCAACGATACGGCGGTGACGTTCGGCGGCGGCGCCGGCTATCTGCAAATGAACGTCTATAGCCGCTGATGATCTTCAATATTCTCAAATCCATCCGGCTGCTGCACGACGGGTGCCATAACTTCCGGGTGTTTCTGGTCGAAGGCACCCAACCCAATCGTAAACAGATCGACGCTTTCCTGGAACGTTCGCTGATGTTGGTAACCGCCCTGAGTCCGGTGATCGGTTATGACAAGGCTTCGCAGGTGGCCCATCATGCGCTGGATCATGACCTGACCTTGAAAGATGCCGCTTTGCAACTGGGCTTCGTCACCGCCGAAGAATACGATCGGGTGGTGGACCCCAAAAAGATGGTCAAGCCCTATGTGGCCCAAGATTGAGCCTCGGCATTCCCCAGTGAGTCACCCATTCCACGTAACCTCTCCAGGAGCAGCAACATGAACAAAAAATTCTTCGACGTTGAGCGCACTCCCGAAGGCGATGTTTATCGCGTCCATGCCCGTGGCCAGGACGTACTGACTACACCGTTACTCAATCGAGGATCGGCCTTTACCCGCGAGGAACGCGCCGCCCTGAACATCGCCGGGTTACTGCCGGCGGGGGTTTCCACTCTGGACCAACAAGCGGCGCGCGCCTACGAACAGTATCAGGATCAGCCGTCGGGGCTGGCCAAGCATGTGTATCTCAGCGCGCTGCATGATCGCAATGAAGTGCTGTTTTATCGCTTGGTCGGCGATCACATCCACGAAATGTTTCCCATATTTACGATCCGGTGATCGGCGAGGCGATTCGCAAGCACAGCCACATCTACCGGCGTCCGCGCGGCCTTTATCTATCGGTCGATGAACCGGACGCCATCGAAAACGCCTTCGATAACCTGGGCTTTGGGGCGGACGATGTCGATCTGGTGGTCTGTTCCGATGCGGAAGAGATCCTGGGAATTGGCGATTGGGGCATTGGCGGCATTGACATTGCCATCGGCAAATTGGCGGTGTACACGGCGGCCGCCGGAATCGATCCGGCACGGGTGATTCCGGTGGGATTGGACGTGGGCACCGACCGCGAAGCGCTGCTGAATGACCCCATGTACATGGGCAACCGCCACGCGCGAGTGCGCGGAGCCCAATACGACACCTTCATCGACCGTTTTGTCCAAACAGTGACCCAGCGCTTCCCGAATGCCCTGCTGCACTGGGAGGATTTCGGACCCAGCAACGCGCGCCGTCTGCTCAACCGATACCGCTCCACGATATGCACCTTCAATGACGATATGCAGGGTACCGGGGCAATTACCCTGGCGGCGGTGTTGTCCGGTGCGCGGGCCACCGGCGTACCGCTGGGAGAGCACCGCATTGTGGTGTTCGGCGCGGGGACGGCGGGCGTCGGTTTCGCCGAGCAGATACGCGACGCCATGATGCTGGAAGGGGTTGCGGAACAGGACGCCAAGTCGCGTATCTGGTGCTTGGCGAGCCACGGTTTGCTGGTGCGCGGGATGCCCGACGGTATGCGCGATTTTCAAGAACCCTATGCGCGCAATCCGGACGAAGTTGCCGCTTGGCAGCGGGATGCCAAGGGACACATCGCGCTGGACGAGGTGGTGCGTCAAGTCAAGCCCACCGTGCTGGTCGGCACCTCCACCCGCCCTGGCGCGTTCACCGAAGCCATCGTGCGGGAGATGGCAGCACATTGCGCACGACCGATGATCCTGCCGCTGTCCAACCCCACGGAATTGCATGAGGCAAAACCGGTCGATTTAATTCACTGGACCGACGGACAGGCACTGGTCGCTACCGGTGCGCCCTTCGCGCCAGTGACTTATAAGGGCGTTACCTATGTCATTCCCCAAGCCAACAATGCCATGCTATACCCCGGATTGGGTCTGGGGATTATCACGGCGCGCGCCCGTTTGGTGACCGACGCCATGATTGCGGCGGCAGCACGGGCGGTATCCGAGATGAGCGACCTTTCCCATCCGGGTGCGCCACTCCTGCCGTTGGTGAGCGATCTGCGTCAGGTGTCCGCTGTAGTGGGAACCAAAGTGGCGCAACAGGCTATAAAAGATGGCGTAGCCCGGGTCGTGCCCAAAGACGTTGAGACAGCGGTAAAAGCTGCCATGTGGCAGCCTGTGTATCCCAAATTAATATAACTTGGCGCCGGTTCAGGCTTCGCCTGTTCCGCGTAGAGGATAACTGTCAGGACATCGCCGAGCTTGCTGTGGAGGAGGCAGCGCCCCAATTTACCGTCAGTTTTCATGTGACCGATGATCGGTTCAAGGGTGTTACGTCGGTAAAGTCGATTACACTGCCTTGCGTTGCCGTCCCGGATCGGGCGCTGCAATCATGCCAAGCAGTACCGCCGACTGCGCAAGGTGGTCAACAAGGTCAAAGGTGGCCGAAGGCCGAGATCATCTTTCCAAACCTAACCGCTCATGCCATGCAGCGATGGATTCTTCAGGATAGTGAGGGAAGTGTTTGTCCTGTGGATCGGCGTGCAACTCAACCCACGGCGCTTTGAAATCTAACATCAGATGAGTGCGTTCCGGGGATACCGGAAGCGGCGTGTCGATAGCCGAAGCAAAAGGATGCAATAACTCCGGCCAACGCGGGTCCCAGACCCATAACGCACTGCCGCACAAGCGACAAAAACGCCGTTCGGCGGGGCTAGTTTTTTCTTGCCCGTTTCAGGGTCG